>DASYSV010000282.1:0-3041 GCA_036010185.1 Puia sp. | reverse complement strand
AGCAGACGCTGGAGCTGCGCGCTCTTGTCGGCACGTGTAGACGGCGGCAATTGTACAAGAAGACAGCCTTTCGTCGTAGAGAGATTGTTTACGGCCTCCATGAATCGTTCCACGTCCTTTATCCGGAAATGCAATGCCGGTGCGTGGGTAATACCGCGCCACAGTTTGATGGTGAACCGGAACTCGTCCGGGACCTCATAAACCCATTTGGCAAAGGTCGACGGCTTCGGGACCTTATAAAAGCTGCTGTTGACTTCAATGGTATTGAAGAGCGTCGCGTAATAAGTAAGTCTCGGCTTATTGCGAAACTTCTCGGGAAGGGCCTGCTTGTTCGGTACGGGCAGGACCAGGCCACTGGTGCCGGCGAAAAAGCGTTCTGAAATCCACATGTGGAAAGACATGCAAAGGTGCGGCCAATTTATTTGCACGATCACCGCACCCCGAAAACGCGCCGAACGCCGGGTTGGATCGCACTCCGGGGCGGGCCACGGGCGCGCCGGCCGAAGGCCCGACAAACGGAGGATCGAGTGCGGCGGAGGTACTTTTATTTGACCCGTAGCCGCATACGATCCCGGGAACGATTGCGTAAATAAACCCTTGATAACCTGTGGTTTTTCAAAAACTTCTCGCTAAGATTGGGGCAGATTGCATACGTATAAACTAAACTGCCAATATGAAGAGAATCTCACTCCTCGTTTTCCTGACGCTTTCGATCCTCAGCCTGCACGCGCAGGTCGTCCTACAGGGCCGGGTGGTCGACGATAGCACAGGAACGGGGCTCGAAGCGACTTCCGTCGTCCTATCGGGCACGACTAAAGGAACTACTACCAATTCCGACGGACTTTTTCGTCTGACCATTCCCAGCGACGGTAAAAAACATTCCATCACTATCTCGCATGCCGGATATGAGACGACCAAACAGGAAGTATCCGGCACCGAAGCCGGCATCGTCATCCGGCTGAAAAGGGCGAATGAATCACTGAACGACGTTGTCGTCATTGGCTATCAGACGGTTCGCCGTAAGGACGTCCTTGCTTCCGTATCGTCCATCAGCAGCCGAGATGTAAGGGATATCCCGCTGAACTCCGCACCCGAAGCCCTGGCGGGCCGTCTCGCGGGCGTACAGGTCACCGGTTCCGAAGGCTCACCCGACGCGCAGATATTGATCCGAGTTAGAGGCGGCGGGTCCATCACCCAAAGCAACAACCCGCTCTATGTCGTCGACGGCGTCCAGATCGATAATGCCCTAAACTTTATACAGTTGTCGGACATCGCCTCGATCGACGTGCTGAAAGATGCCGCGGCGACGGCCATCTATGGCGCGCGGGGTTCCAATGGGGTGGTGATCATCACCACCAAGGGTGGCCACAACACCGGCGGAAAAACCACCATCAGCTATAGTGGGTTCGCGGGTGTGGGCACCTTATCCAAAGAGCTGCCCGTACAGGATCCGTACGATTTCATGTACTATCAGTATGAGCGGGCACAGCAGACGGGGGATACGACCGGTATCTCACCCTATGGGGGCTATAGCTGGGGGACCGTGCAGAACTATAAGAACGTACCTTTTTACGACTGGCAAAAAAAGATGATCGGACGCAACGCCTTCCAGCAGACGCATATCGTCAACCTGAGCGGGGGCTCGGACAAGACGCAATATTATCTGAGCCTTGCGCATAACGACCAGGACGGGGTCATGCTGCTATCCGATTATCATCGGAATACGGTCAATTTCCGGTTTGACCACCAGGCCGCCACAAACCTGAAGATCGGGGCGAACGTACGTTACAATAATACGATCGTCAATGGCGCGGGTACCTCCAACCCGGGTTCTTCCGGGCTTAACTTCCTGCGGCAGATCATGCGTTACCGACCTTTTATTTCCGAGGGGCAAACACCTACTTCCCTCGATGAGGCCTATGCCAATGGCACCAATGCAAACGGTCTTTCGCTCGTCAATCCCGTGCTCCTCAACCAGGAGCAATACCGGAAGAGCAATCAGAATATACTCGATCTGAGCGCTTATGCCGAATATCGGTTCACTCCCTGGCTCAGCTTCCGGACCACCTTCGGATATGATAACAATAGTCAAAGGAAAGATGCTTTCGATGACACGCTGACCTCCAATTCCAAGTCGAATGGCGCCGGAATGCCCATCGCCTCGATCGCGTCCACGAGTCTGCAAACCATCGACAACTCCAACGTCTTCACTTATACGAATGTCAACGGACACGGTAAATTCCATGAACACAATACGCTGACCGTGCTTGCAGGGGAAGAGACTTACCAGACGGATCAGAGCGACGTCACCGTACAAACAGACTATTTCCCGATCGGGACCACGTCTGGTGCGGCACTCGCGAATATGAACCTGGGTACACCCCCCTCGGGAACCAATCTGCAGGAGCCCAAACCCGTTTCTACCGTGATCCCGGTCCGGCAGTTCTCCCTGTTCGGCAGGGCAAGCTATGCGTTTGACGACAAATACCTGGCTGCCGTGTCCTTCCGGGCGGATGCATCCTCGCTGTTCAACCCGAACATCCTCGGAAGACAATGGGGGTACTTCCCGGCTGTATCGGCGGCATGGCGCATCTCGAAGGAGAAATTCATGTCGAATGTGGACTGGGTCACCGATCTGAAGCTGCGGGCGGCGTACGGACAGGCCGGTAACAACCGGATCAGCCCATACCTCTATCAGACCAATTTCGTGACGAGCGTCAATGACGGTCTGGGCGGACAACTGATCACTGCCTTTACTCCGAACAATTTCTCCACTCCGCCCCTCCAATGGGAGTCCACCACCTCCCGGAATCTCGGGTTGGATGCGAGCTTCTTCAACAGCCGGCTGGGCGTTTCGGTGGATGTATACCGGAATACGACCGACAACCTGCTGATCAACGTGCCGGTCTCTTCCATCTTCGGCTATACCAGCCGTCTTCAGAATGTGGGCGCCACCAGCAACAATGGCGTGGAAGTTCAGCTGAACGGGATGATCATGCAGCGCCAGACCTTCACGTGGTCGGCCAACTTCAACATTTCAT
>DASYSV010000279.1:0-8416 GCA_036010185.1 Puia sp. | reverse complement strand
AGCTGATCATCCGGCTCGAGGAAAAATACGAACAGCTCCGCGAGTTCAACCGTATCCGCGAGCTTGCCCCGCCGGATCACCTGGCGCCCATTCTGCGGCCCTATCAAACCCATGGCTTCCATTGGCTGAACTATCTGCAGGAGGTGAACTGGGGCGGCATACTTGCAGACGACATGGGTCTCGGTAAGACCATCCAGGCCCTCTCCTTCCTTCAACATTTCAGGGATGAGAACAGAAGACTGAACGCGCTGGTGGTCTGTCCCACCACACTGATGTTCAACTGGGAGAACGAAATAAAGAAGTTCACGCCCTCGCTGACCTATCATATCCATCACGGCGGTGACCGCACGCGTAACAAGGAGACGCTATCGGAATATAATGTCATCATCACCACCTATGGGACGCTTCGCAGCGATATCAAGCTCCTGCTCGAAATGGCCTTCGATTACGCCATTCTCGACGAGTCCCAGGCGATCAAGAATCCGAGCAGCAAGGTGACCAAAGCAGCCTGTCTGCTGCAGGCGCGCCACCGGCTTTGCATGAGCGGTACGCCTCTTCAGAACAATACCTTCGACATTTTCGCGCAGATGAATTTCCTTAATCCGGGAATGCTCGGAAGTCTCGAGTTCTTCCGCCAGGAATTTGCCGTTCCGATCGACAAATTCGGAGAGCAGGACCGGAAAGACCATCTTCGCAAATTACTATACCCGTTCATCCTGCGGCGGACGAAGGAGCAGGTGGCAAAGGATCTTCCTGAAAAAACGGAGACCATCCTTTTCTGTGAAATGGAGGATGAGCAAAGAAAGGTATACGAGGCCTATCGAAACGACTACCGCGATAAGATACTCGGCACCATCGAGACCCAGGGCATCCAGCGTTCACAGCTGACCATTCTCCAGGGCCTGATGAAGCTGCGGCAGATCTGCGACTCGCCGGCCATCCTCAATGAGACGGATAAATATCCCAATCATTCTATCAAGCTGGATGAGCTTGCCCGCGAGATCACCGAGAATATCGGCGATCACAAAGCGCTGATCTTTTCGCAATTCCTTGGCATGCTGGCGCTGATCCGCGAAAGGCTCAAAGAGCTGGATGTCAAATTCGAATATTTTGACGGCAGCACTTCGGCGCAGGAACGTGAACGGGCCATTCAAAGTTTCCAGAACGACGATTCATGCCGGGTATTCCTCATCTCGCTGAAAGCAGGCGGTGTCGGTCTCAACCTTACCGCAGCCGACTATGTCTATATCGTGGACCCGTGGTGGAACCCTGCCGTCGAGCAACAAGCCATCGACCGGACCCATCGTATCGGACAGACCAAGAACATCTTCGCGTACCGGATGATCTGTAAAGACACCATCGAGGACAAGATCCTGCAATTACAGGAGAAGAAACGCGTTCTGGCCAAGGACCTGATCGCTGACGATGACGGCTTCGTGAAAACCCTTACCAAGGCGGACGTGGAATATCTCTTTTCGTAGACCCTTATCCATACCCCGCCCTGGCCTCGCCGGTCAGGCGCCTTTATTGACCGATCACCCCCCAAATTCCCGGGGCAGCTTCACCCTACCGGCATCTCATTTTGCCACTGGTACCTTGCCGGATATGACGGCAACCGGATAGCGAGTATTTTAGCAGGCAATTTGCAATGGTAATATTCAAAGCCCGGCTATGAAAAAATTCGTGATCCTTTTGTTGGCAACTGTGGTTTTGTTCACAACTCGTTCATACTCACAGTCTAATATACGAGGCTCTGTGAAAGGAGTCCTCATTGACAGCTCGGAAGGCCATCAGCCGATGGCCAATGCTACCATTTCCGTCACCCCTCTTGCAGGGGATTCGTCCGACGCGGAATATACTGTCTCCGACAAAAAAGGTGCATTCTCGATGCGGGGGATCAGCCGGGGTCAGTACAGGTTGCTGATCACGTATGAAGGCTATCAGGCCATCGACAAACGTTTTTCTATTTCGGATAGCGGGGCGGTCATCGATTTCTCGACCCTCTATATGCAACGTGCCGATAAAATGCTGGCGGCCGTCGTCATCCAGCGTCCGCCCATGTCGGTCCATCACGATTCACTGGAATTCAACGCCGGTAGTTTTGCGGTAAAGCCAAATGCAGTGGCGGAAGACCTTTTGAAAAAACTTCCCGGTGTGACCGTCGACAACAGCGGAAACATTACGGCCCAAGGCGAAAAAGTCCAGCGGATACTGGTTGACGGGAAGCGATTTTTTAGCGACGACCCCAAGTTGGCAACGCGTAATCTGCCCCCCGATATCATTGATAAGATCCAGGTCTTCGACGATCTCAGCGATCAGAGCAAATTCACGGGTTTCGATGATGGCAACCGGGTCAAGACCATCAATATCGTCACCAAGAAGAACAGCCGCAAGGGATACTTCGGGAAGACCGTAGCGGGCGATGGGACGAATGAGAACTACGATCTCAGCATCAATATGCACCGGTTTGACGGCAACTCGCAACTGTCGGTGCTGGGTCAGGGTAATGATATCAACAAACAGAACTTTACTCCGCAGGACATCTTCGGTGGCGGCGGGGGAGGGGGCGGACGCCGCGGCGGCGGTGGTGCGCAGGCCAGTACGAGTCCGCAATCAAATGGCGTGACGACCGTTTGGGCGGGCGGCCTCAACTACCGCAATACCTATGGCACCAACCCGAACCATTCGACCGATGTCTATGGCAGCTATTTCTACAACTCCCAGCATGTCTCGGTGGATCAGATCGATAGCTCGATCTCACCGGTGGCGAACAATAAAGGAGTCGACTCCGCCTTCGTAACCAGCGGCTTCAACAATAACATCAACCGGATCTCGAACCATCGGGTGTCGCTCAATATCGAAAGCCGCCTGGATACGAACAATTCGCTGGTCTTCCGCCCAAGCATCAGTTTTCAGAAAAGCACGCCCAACGGCTCTTCCTACAGCCTGGAGACAGACAACCACGGGAACCCGATAAACAGCAGTCGCAGCACAACGTCCAGCGAGAATTCCGGCTTCAGTATCGGCGGCTCCAATCTGCAATTCCGCCACCGGTTCTCCAAACCGTACAGGACCCTTTCGCTCGACATCAATACCGTCGCTAGTATCAACAACGGAACGGGCTTCAACAATTCGCTCAATAACATCTACATCCGCAACAGGATCGATACGCTCAACCAGTTCTATTTCGACTCTCTAAAGTCCTGGACCGTGACGCCTACGCTCAACTATACGGAGCCAATCGCAAAGAACCAGATCCTCCAGTTCAGCTATAACCACGTCTTTAACCGGAGCACTTCCATCAACCGCACCTACGATTTCGAGAATGCGACCGGTGGATATACCCGTTTCGACAGCCTCTTCAGCAACTCGTACAGATTCCGCTCGGACGCCGACCAGGTGTCGCTGGCCTGGCGCATCCAGCACGGCCAGAAATTCAACCTCTCGGTAGGGTCGGGCGTACAATGGACCAGCTTCACCAGCGTAAATACGACGAAGGACACCTCCGTCGCCCGCAACTACGTCAATATAACTCCTACCCTCAATCTGTCATATCAATTCTCCAATACCTCGCATCTGCGGGTGAACTATTCGGGCAGAACGGGTACTCCGAGCGCTGCCCAGCTGCAACCGCTGACCACTACTTCGGACAGCATCAGCTTCCAGATCGGCAATCCGCTGTTGAAACCACAGTTCACGCACTCGCTCCGTATCCTGTATGCCAATTTCGACCCCGGCTCGCAGCGTGTGATCTTTGCTACTGTCAACGCCAGCACTATCGTCAACGACATCCAGTCTGCTCAATACACGAATGCGCTGGGCGGAAGGAACAGCACCTATGTAAATCTGGGGGGCACCTATAATGTGAGCGGATTCTTCAATTATGGCTTCCCGCTCAAACGCCCGAAGTCCAACCTCAACTTCATGACGAATATCACCTATGCCCAGAGTCAGACCCTGCTGGCGCAGGATTCGATCTCCTTCGTCAACCATCAGTTCCTCCATCAGTACACCAGGAATACCGGGCTGAATGAAACCATCCGATGGACAACGAACATCAAGAAGAATTTCGACATGAATTTCAGTTCTACGACGGGTTATACGATCAACAAGAATCCCGGTGCGTTCTCCAACGGTTCGTCTGCTGCCGATTCGAGCAAATCGGGCACGCAGGGAGTCAGCACCAGCAACAACCTGAATTATTTTACCGAAACGCTGGGAGCGGAATTCACGGCATATACCAACAACGGCTGGCTCGTCGCCGCCAATTTCGACTACACGTATACTTATACGAATTCCAAAACCTTCAATGCCAGCATCCCGCTGTTCACCCCCAGCATTGCGAAACAACTGTTCAAAAAGAAGAATGGAGAGATCCGTCTGACGGTGTTCGATGTGCTCAATAAGAATACCTCGGTCTCCAAGAGTGTGGGAGCGGGCGGTGCGGTATCCTATAACCGCACGAACGTGCTTTCGCGTTATGCGATGCTGACCTTTACCTGGAATCTGGGCAATTTTGCGGGTTCCAACCAGCGAAGGATGCCAGGGTTCTTCCCCGGCCGTGGTGGTTTCCGTGGCGGTGGTGGCGGCGGCTTCCGCGGCGGTGGCGAATTCCGGAAGTGATGGGCGTTTATCCGCGTCGTCTTCTATCCGTAAATGATCCCCCCGCGGGCGACTGACCTTGCAATAGAATGGATAACAGCGTAGTCAGGAAACGCGAAAGATTGGAGGAAGGGCGATATATGCCCTTGTAGATGCGGGTTTTTCGAACGGCATGCTTCAACTGTTCCTTCTTCATCTTTTAGGATTTTGGGATTCAGGGAAGTAACGGCCAGTTCACCTGTTTATTGCGTAGGATTTGTTAAAATAGCACCGGACATTTACTATTGCGCCGGGGCCGAAAGGATTGTATCTTTCTGGAAATCCTTTCATATGCGAAGCGCAATACTTGTTATGGCGCCGGTCATTCTCTCAGCTTCCCTAACCGCGCAGGGGGTCTTTTCGAATAAGACCCAGGTGATACTGGAGAAGGTTATCCAGGACTACCCCAACCATTTTCTTCATCTCAGAGGCGAGCTGATCGGCCAGGCTACACAACCGGCACGGTATAGATCGACACTGCAGTTGCCAGGCTCCGCTTCCAGCACCGTAGTCGTAACGGGCGCCGGTATCCAGGGCTCCGGCTGGAGTTGTACGATCCTCGAAACTTCCGATTTCAATACCGCCAGGGTCCGTTTTGCCGAGATCTACGATCAGCTGAGCAACAGCATTATCTCCGCCGACGGCCAAAAGACCTATATCCTGAGTGGTCAATACGAGGCGCCGGACCAAAACCGCAGGAATACCAAGGTACTATTCTCGCTGCTGCCGGGTGTCGGGGAAATGAAAGGTGTGAGGGTTGAACTCGCGCTGGACCAGGAAGAAGGGCACTGGGTACTCTCCATCAATGTAAATGATAAGGACCTTCCCGTCTACACAACCAGCAGGTAGCTTCGCAGCACCTCATCGATCTCTTCGAGTCTGAATGGCTTGGAGATATATTTGTTCATGCCGGCTTCCAGACATTTCTCCCGGTCGCCTTTCATCGCATCCGCGGTGAGGGCGATGATGGGAAGATTGCACCACGGTTCGGGCATTTTCCGGATCTCGCGTGTCGTGCTGTAGCCGTCCATCTCGGGCATATTGACGTCCATGAAGATCAGGACGGGATCGCAATGCGGCAGCCGTTCGAGCGCCTCGACGCCGTTACTGACCTGTATCACCTCGAAACCCATCCGCCGCAAGACCTCTGAGATCAGCAACATATTGATAGGGTCGTCATCGGCCACCATGATGCTGGTAGGCTCCGTGATCTTCTCGATATTATTTCCCGGCATCTGGAAATGCTGGCCGTCCTGCTGCAGGGTCATTTCGAACAGGGAGAGAAGCGCCCCGTACAGCTCATGCATTTTCACCGGTTTGGACAGGAATTTGTTGATCCCGGCCTTGGCTGCCTCATGCTGGTAGATATTCTTTTCAAGCGAGGATAGCATGAGGATATACGGCATATTGTTTCCGGGGAACTGCCTTTTCATTTCTTTTACCATAGCGATGCCGTCCATGCCGGGCATCAGGTGGTCGGTGAGCACGAGATTGAAAGGCTCCTTGACCTGACGGGCGCTTTTCATTTTAGCGATAGCCTCTTCGGCGCTGCCGGCCAGTTCGGCCTCGATATGGAAATAACCGAAGATCTCCTGCATGAGATGCAGATTGCTTTTGTTGTCGTCGACGATCAGTACTTTTTTCAGCAGTGCCTTTTGAGGCAACATCACCTCCGGCTGCTGGTTGGCGATCTCCAGGACGAGATGCAGGGTGAAGACGCTGCCATTGCCTGCCTCGCTCTCCACGGTAAGACTTCCTCCCATCAACTCGGCAAGACTCCTGGAAATGGTGAGACCCAGACCTGTTCCGCCGTATTTGCGAGTAGTAGAGGTATCTGCCTGGGTGAAGCTCTCGAATATCTTTTGCTGTTTTTCCGGCCGGATCCCGATGCCCGTATCCTTTACCTCGATAGACAGGCGGATATAGGTCTTGCCCGAAGACTCATACACTTCGCTGTTCTTCTTGATCGAGACGAAGATCTCTCCTTCGCCGGTAAATTTGATGGCATTGCCGAGCAGGTTGACGACTATCTGCCGGATACGCACCGGATCACCCAGGAATTGCGAGGGCATGGTCGGGTCCACCCGGTAAAGCATTTCCAATTTCTTCTCGAAGGCCTTCAGGGTGAGCATGTCGATTGCCTCTTCGATGAGCTCGTCCAGCTTGAAGCTGACATGGTCGATCAGCAGTTTGCCGGCTTCGATCTTCGAGAAGTCAAGGATATCGTTGATGATCTCGAGCAAACCGTAGGCGGATTTCTTGACATTTTGGAGATAATCCCGCTGCGCTTTTTGCAGTTCGGTGGTCAGCACAAGATCGGTAAATCCGATGATGCCGTTCATGGGCGTTCTCAGCTCATGACTCATATTGGCCATGAATTCGCTCTTGGCATGGCTGGCGGACTCGGCCATTTCCTTGGCCTGGACCAGCTCGATCTCGATCTGTTTGCGCTCGATCGCAGCCGCCAGTGAAGAGGCATATGACCGCAGGATGGCGAATTCGGCCTCATACCATTCCCGTTCTTCCTTCATCTCATCGAAACCGACGAATCCCCAGAACATCCCGTTCTTCAGAAAGATGGGCAGCGCCACGCTGGACAATACTCCCGTCCTGTCGAGGATCCCCCGCAGCTGTTCGTCCTCCTCCGTGCTCTTATAGCTGACGAAGGGTTGCCGCTCCAACAGCGGTTCTACGATCTTGTTGATGCTGGAGAACGGGATATCGTGCATGTATTCATGATGTAGCCGGAAATCGACGGGTTTTTCGGTCCATTCATGCGTTTCCGTGGTCGACCATTGCCCGGTCCCGGTGTCGAAGTGGTTCTGGAACAGGAAGACGCGGCTGACCATGGCCGTGCTGCCGAGCACCTGGATGGACTCGTTGATGGCCTGGTTGAGATCGGTATTAATGAGCAGCGAATGGGTCGCCTGTGCTACGGCATGGAGGAGATGGTCTTTCTTTTTCAGTTTTTCCTGCGCGATCATCTGGTCTGTGATATTACGCGACGTGCAGATCAGTTTGATGAGCTCGGCTTCATCGATGATGGGTTTGATGATGCTCTCCAGCCAGATATAGGTGCCATCCCTGCGGAGGATGCGATAGCGGACGATGATGCTGTTCTCGGCCCCCTTATCTGCGAAGGCGGGCATCTGGTCGGCAGGCAGGAATTTGCGTCTGTCCTCGGGATGCACGTATTGTTCGAAACTTCGCCCGATGATGTCGTCGACCTCATAGCCGAGTACCGTTGTGACGGAGGGTGAAAGGTACCAGATGGTGCCGTCGATGGCGTGTACACTGATGATGTCTTCCGAATTTTCCGCGAGAAGACGGAATTTCTGCTCGCTGTTGAGCAGGGCATTCTCTGCCTCTTTCTGAAAGGTAATATCCTGGGCGATACCGAACTCCATCTGTTCGTCCACGACCTTGCCCTTGACCGAAAGATACCGCATCCAGCCCTGCTTGGTGATAATTCGGCAGGAGAAGGAGGTCTCATAGCCCGTATTTTCCTTATGCTGGATCGCCTTGGCGAATTCTTCGGCGACGAGATTGAAGTCTTCGGGGACGACATACAGATGGAGGAAATTGTCCATCGGGATCTTGTCGGAATCTTCGTCATCCATGGCCAGCAGAGCCTTGAACTCTTTACTTAGCGACAGCTCGCTGCTGATGAAGTCCAGTTTCCAGGAACCCATCTTGGCGTAGGTCATGGCATAGGACAGCGTGCGGATCGCCTCTTCTTTTCCTTTCTCCATCTGCAGCTTTTCCGAGACGTTCG
>DASYSV010000275.1:0-7956 GCA_036010185.1 Puia sp. | reverse complement strand
AGGCGTCCCGAAGCCATCGTCGCCATGAAGGCCGTATAACCCACAGCCACCAGGGCCCTTGGCGGATGCACGACATTTTGAAAATAAACGCCGCTCCACTCGAACATACATCCTTCACAGATCATCGAGCAGAACGCGATGATCCCAAGATTGATCAGCGACCGGTCGGGACGTGCGAATATGGGCTTATTCTCTCCCGATCCTGCATCCACGGGAATAAGCCGTCCCGATAAGAGGATCACGGTCACGACTGCAAATGAGGTGATCACCAGGAAATGCTGCCAGGGTAACCAGCCCAGGCTGATGAACAGCGTGCCGATACTCCCGCCGGCGAATCCGGCCAGGCTCCATAGTCCGTGATAGGAGGCCATGATCGTTCGTCCATATAGGGCTTCCGTACCGATAGCCTGGGTGTTGATCGATATATTGAGAAGATTGCCGCACATGCCAAAACACATCAGCGCGATGAATAGCTGCCAGGGTGCGGCCGCCATGTCGAGAAGGGGTAGGGTAGCCGCGTAGCAAAGTGCCGCGGTGACCGCTACCGGACGGCTGCCGAGCTTTGCGACCAACCATCCGGCCAATGGCAGGGAGGTCATCAGTCCTACCGGCAGACCGAGAAGAACGCCGCCCAATGCGGCACTGTCAAGATGCAGCTGTTGCTGAATATTGGGTATGCGTGAGCACCAGGATGAGTAACAAAACCCTGCCAGGAAAAAAAAGGCCGAAACGGCGATACGGTTCACCCTTCGGACCGGCAGCGATAGCACACGATTCATACGCTAAAGATAGCGCTCTTCGAGGATCCGCATATGGTGGGCCACATGACCGGGAATGATGAAGCCGATCGTGAAGGCGTTCAGGGGCCGGTCGTTCACCGTGCCGGCGAAACGAAGCTGATCGTCGGACATGGAGTCGAAGAGATATTCCGTCGATGCGCGGACGGCCTTGAATTCTTCGAGCAGATCTTTCCATTTACGGTCGGCGCCGCCGTCATTCACGGCCCACTGTTTTTCATCGAATCCCGGCAGCGGGGTGGGGTCCTTACGCGAAAGACGAAGCGCACGATAGGCAAACACCCTTTCCGCGTCGATGATATGCTGCAGCATTTGACGGATCGTCCATTTGCCTTCGGCATAGGCATGATCGATCTTCTTTCGCGGGACGCTTTCCAGCAGGCGGTGGAAAAGCTTCGTGTTCTTCCGGATCGCTTCGCGAAAATCGTTGTCCCTGATCATGTCGATATAGCCCTGATAGAATTCAGCGGGAATGACCTCGTTACGGGGGATCATATGTTAATTGTTCAGGTTGTGCAATGTGGACCGCGCGGGCACCTCCTTTTTCTCGGGACGTAAGCTGGCGGCGATCTTCAGCGCTTCATAGGCATTCACGATGCCTCCGGTTTTACTGATATCCGACAGGTTCACCATCACAGGGTTGTCTTCCGTTCCGGGCCTCTTGACCTTCCCCGGCGGTGCAACGGCAGATTTCTCGATGCAGTATTTTACTTGTTGTGCACTGAGATTGGGATAGAATTCCAGGATCAGGGCTGCGACACCCGTAACGACGGGCGCGGCCATACTGGTGCCCTGGAGATTCTCGTACTTACTTCCGGGCACCGTCGAATAGATGCGGGTGCCGGGAGCGAACACGTCTACTTCGTCTTTACCGTAATTGGAGAAAGATGCGGTATAACTATTGAAACCGGGTTCCGCCAGCGGATCGCTGCTGGCCCCGACCGTTATCCAATTCGAAGCCGTATAGGTGGAATGAAGAAAATGCTCGTTGGGAAAATTATCGACGGTGTCCACATCCGCATTGTCATTGCCTGCGGCATGGATCAGCAGGACTCCCTTGCTTTCGGCGTATTTGACCGCCGAATCTACCCAGGGTTTTTCCGGCGAAAGGTTTTTGCCGAAGCTCATATTGATGACGCGCGCGCCGTTATCGACGGCATACCTGATGCCCAGCGCGATATCCTTATCGTGTTCGTCGCCATTGGGTACGCACCGGATCATCATGATCCGTACGTTGTCGCAGATGCCGTCCATGCCCTTGCCATTTCCCCTTATCGCGGCGATGATCCCCGAGACATGCGTGCCATGCATCGGATCTCCGGCCATGATATCGTTGTTGCCGTAATAGCGGTCGCTGAAATCGTTCTCATTGTCCTTGACGATCTCGTGGCGGTAATCCCTGGGCGCCGTTTCCTTGACTTCCGCTTTTTTCTCCTCCCGGTCGACCTCTTCGGTGAAATCAGTCAGGAAGGCTTTATTGGTCCAGTCCATGATCTTGTTGGCTCTGAACAGATAAAGAAATACGGCTTTGGCGCTGCGGCTTTCCGTAGTCCTTACCTGGAACGTATCCAGCTCGTTGCCGGTGTATTCTACTTTCCCCATGGCCTGCTGCAGGATGCTGTCGCTTCTCAGACAGGCGGTGAGCGCGCGGTGCAGCTGGGTAAGATCTATCCCATTGTCGGACCCGTCGCCCATGATCGTTTTGCGGGCCTTGACCCACATCCGGTAGTTGTCCTTGTCGTCAGGGCTCAGAGCAGCGGTATCGAGCCCCGTGCTATCGAACTTTTCCTTGAAGGCATAATAGACCCGGGCTTCTTCCTGCGAGTCGTCTTTCACGTTGGTGCCGTCCTTTCCGCCTATGAAGTTCCAGCCATGGATGTCGTCTACATAGCCGTTGTGGTCGTCGTCGATGCCGTTGCCGGGTATTTCTTTCGGATTGGTCCAGAGTACACCTTTCAGGTCCTCATGCGTCGTATCGACACCCGAATCGATGACGGCGACGAGCACCGTCTTGCTTTTCAATTTCTTCAGATGTGCGAATTCATAGGCCTTATTTACGCTGATCCCATAATATCCATCGTGTTCTTTGTCCATCAGATGCCAGCCTTTCGGCAGGTCTTGTTTGGCGGAAGTTCCCTGTGCCGGAACTATACCCGGCAGGCAGGCCAATAGGATAACCAGTAACCATCCACTCGGGTTACGATTCATTTTCGTTGATTTTAGTTAGTGTGTGTAGTGATCAATCCTGTAAAATAACTAAAAGCCGCGCCAAACGTCATCAAAAATTACAGGAATGGCCTTATTAAGTTGTTAAAGTTAGTTTTTCCCAGCCGGCACTCCGGACCGCATTTCCGGCACACTCAGTTTTAGCTCCACGCGTCTGTTCGCCGCCTTCCCGGCATCGGTATGGTTGTCGGCGATGGGACGCTCCTGACCGAAACCTTCGGACGACAGACGGGTCGAAGAGATACCTTTCCCTACGAGGTATTTTTTTACCGCCGCCGCCCGCTTCCGGGACAGGGTCAGATTTTTGGCCGCATTGCCCGAATTGTCGGTATATCCTTCGATACGCAAAAGCAATTCGGGGTGCGCGAGCAGTATTCCGGCCAGCTGGTCGAGAGCGTCAAACGAGCCGTCGGTCAGCTGATCGCTGGACGAATTGAACAGGATGTTGCGGGCGATGAAATTGACCTTCTCGGTCGTCTCCTTTTGGATGACGGGGGCCGGGACAGTGTCGACTTTCGGTTCGGGGGCGGGGCATCCGTTATAGCGGGCCAGCCCGGCAACGGTGCGGCAGGAATCGTGCTCGTCGTCGATGCCGTCATGATCGGTATCGGGGATCGGACAACCGTTGTAGCGGGCAACGCCAGGAATAGTCCGGCAGGAATCGTGGTCGTCGTCGACCCCGTCACGATCGGTATCGGGAGCCGGGCAGCCATGCCATGCTGCTGTACCCGGCTGCAGCGGACAATCGTCCACATCGTCGGTGATCCCGTCTTTATCGGAATCCCTTTTCTTTTTTGTGGTCGGCGTACCCGTGGAGGTCAGCCAGATACCGAGGGACAGCCCCACCACCTGGTGGTGAAAGGTCCCGGGATAGGTAGCGTTGTAAAAACTCGTGAGACCCTGGCTGAAATAGCCGGCGATCTGGATATTACCCATTTCGAATCCCACCCGGCCGTTGACGCCGATATCCAGCGTCTTATAGGTATCCGAACCGCTCCCTACCATGACGGGTTTCGTCACGCTATAGTATTCGTTGCTGCTGGCGGTGAGACTTTCGGTCGTCACATGGCCGTTGAAAAAAAAGCCGAAATAAGGACCGGCGCTGATGAAGATTTTGTTTCGCCGGTTGGCGGTGATCGGGATCTTATACGTCAGGTTCAGCGGCACTTCGACATATCCCAATCCCAGGAGACTCTTATTGTAGATGGTATCCGTCAGGAGCGCGCCCGCCGAATCGTTATTGCGGGTGTAGTCGCGACCTTTCGTGGTGTAGACGACGGAAGGCTGAAAGAAAAGACCATGATGTCCGAGCGGGACTTCCACCATGACGCCGACCTGAAAACCCGTGCGGGAGCGCTCGAATTTCTTAACGGCCGTGTCCCAGCCCGGAAGGCTGTTGGTTTCCAATACATTAGCAGAATGTACGCCGCCCAGGATACCCAAACGTATCTGCGCTTGCACGGGGAGATAGCCGACAATAGACATTAAAACGATGGGCGCCCATTTTCTCATCGGCTAATAACGCCCCTCCCTGCAACATTATTTTGCCGGAAATAGCTTCATCGGCACACGGGTCTTTCCCGCGACCCGGATTTATACATTGAATTTTATACCTTGAGCGAGAGGCAATTGGGTCGAGTAGTTGATCGTATTGGTTTGACGCCGCATATAGGCCTTCCAGGCATCGCTCCCGCTTTCTCTTCCTCCTCCCGTTTCTTTTTCCCCGCCGAATGCGCCGCCAATTTCCGCACCGGACGTTCCGATGTTGACATTAGCGATGCCGCAATCACTGCCCGCGGCCGAAAGGAACCGTTCGGCTTCGCGAAGATTGAGCGTCATGATCGAAGAAGAAAGACCCTGTGGTACGCCATTCTGGATGGCGATGGCCTCGTCGAGACTGCCATATCGCAGCAGGTACAGGATGGGCGCGAAGGTCTCCTGCGCCACGATCGGGTCGTCGGGCTTCGCTTCTGCGATACAGGGGCGAACATAGCATCCGCTCTCGAAGCCGTCGCCGGTGAGCACTTCACCATCGATGATGAACCGGCAGCCCTGCTGTTTGGCCTGGTCGATGGCAGACCGATAAAGACCGACGGCGTCTTTATCGATCAGGGGTCCGACATGGTTATTCTCATCGAGGGGATCGCCGATGCGCAGCTGTCCATAGGCAGTCTTCAGCCTCTCCTTTACCTTATCGTAGATGGCGTCCTGTATGATGAGACGGCGGGTGGTCGTACACCGTTGACCGGCCGTACCGACCGCTCCGAAAACGGCTCCGGGTATGGCGATATTCAGATCAGCGTCGGAGGATATGACGATGGCATTGTTACCACCCAGCTCGAGGATAGATCTCCCAAGACGTGTCGCGACGGCTATGCCTACCGCCCTGCCCATCCGGGTCGACCCGGTAGCGGAGATCAGCGGGATCCTGGCATCGGAGGCCAGCCATTCGCCCGGTTCGCGGGCTCCCGTGACGAGTCCGCAGACTCCTTCCGGGACCTTGTTCGCTGTAAAAACGGTTGAAACGATATGCTGGCATGCCAGCGCACAGAGCGGTGTCTTCTCAGACGGCTTCCAGACACAGGTATTGCCGCAGACCCATGCGATCATGGCATTCCAGCTCCATACGGCCACCGGGAAATTGAAGGCGGAGATAATGCCTACCACGCCAAGCGGATGCCATTGCTCGTACATGCGATGGGCAGGACGTTCGCTATGCATGGTCAGACCGTTGAGCTGACGGGAAAGACCGACGGCCAGATCGCAGATATCGATCATTTCCTGGACTTCTCCATAACCTTCCTGAAGGCTCTTGCCCATCTCGTAGGAAACCAGGCGTCCGAGGTCATTCTTATGTTCCCGGAGGGCTTCTCCGATCTGGCGGACCACCTCGCCACGTCTGGGTGCGGGCCATTCCCGCCACTCGGCAAAGGCTTTTTGAGCGGCGCTGACGACGGCTTCATAGCCGGCTTTATCGGTAGTGGTGACAGTCGCGATACGTTTGCCGTCCACCGGTGAAAAGGACTCGAGGACAGAGGCCGTGGAGGGAAGCCATTGGGTTCCCGTGGAGGTGCCGGCATTTTCCCGGCCGATATGCAGTTGTTGAAGGAATTCCATAAATAAGCTTGCGATCTTAGAGATCGCAAGCAATTTAGGAAAAAACTAACCACTAACCAGTGGCCCCGACCTTAACTTAAAATCTACTATGAAAAAACTGGTCTTCTGCCGGGATCTACCACCCCGGCAACTACAATACGAAAAGATACCCCGGGTGGTTGCCTGGCGGCGCCCGAAGGGCGCCGCAATCAATTCAATTTATTTTCCATGGCCGCGAAAAAGCTCTCGCTGTAACTCACGCCGATGGGTATCTCCTTATCGCCGATCTTGATCTTGCTTTTGCTGATATGTTCGATCTTGCTGATGGGGACGATATAGCTGCGGTGTGCGCGGATGAATTCCCGCGCCGGCAGCTTCTGGGCGATGGTCTTCAGCGTCATCAGCGTCAGGATGGATTTTCCGGGGAGATAGATCTTGATATAATCGTCCAGACCTTCGATATAGAGGATCTCTTTCAGGTTCACCTTCACCATCTGGTAATCCGATTTTACGAAGATGTAACCTTCCTGCAGCTCCTGGCTGGTGAGGTAGTCGACATATTCCTTCGCCTTGTAAACGGCCTTGAGGAACCGGTCGTATTCGATGGGCTTGAGCAGATAGTCGATGGCATCGACATTGAAGCCGTCCACGGCATATTCGCTGAATGCAGTGGTAAAGACGACCGCGGTATTCTTTTTGTTGATGATGCGCGAGAACTCGATGCCGTTGATATCGGGCATTTGGATATCGAGGAAGAGGATGTCCACCGGTGCGGAGTCCATCACTTTCTGAGCTTCAAAAGGATCGGTGAAGACGCCTTTCAAATCCAGGAAATAGATCTTGGCGATATATTTCTTCAGGACCTCCAGAGCCAGCGGCTCGTCATCGATGGCAATGCACGTTAACATTATACCGGGATTTTTAAATGAACGGAAAATTCGTTGGGCTTATCGTCGATATCGAGCTTATAGCGGTCTTCATAGAACAGATCGAGCCGCCGCCGGGTGTTATTGATGCCGATACCGGTATTATCACTTGCCCGCAACATCGTATTGAAATATTTATGGTTGCAGATGCTGACTTCGAACGTTTCCTTTTTTATCTCCAACAGGATGGCGATGGGGCTGCGTTCCCGGGTGCTGATCCCGTATTTAAAGGCGTTCTCGACAAAGGGAAGTAATAGCAGCGGGGCGATCTGGCGGCCGAAGGGTTCGCCGCGGACGGTGAAATCGACGACGGCCTTGTCGGTGAGCCGCATTTTTTGCAGCTCGATATAATGCGAGGTGAACTGGATCTCTTTCTCCAGCGGGACCAGGTCATTACGCGCCTCGGTCAGCACATAACGCATGATGCTGGACAGTTTCATTACTGCGGGCGCGGTATTTTCCGACTGTGCGGAGGCCAGCGCATATATATTATTGAGCGTATTGAAGAGGAAATGCGGGTTGATCTGGGCTTTGAGAAAGGAGAGCTCGGCCTTCAGCTTTTCATTGGCTATCTCCTTATTGCGTTGTTCCGACCGGAGCCATTGGTTGATGACCCGGATCCCGGTGCTGAATACGAACACCAGCAGAAAGAGCGCGAGATTGCCGGAATTGATAAGAGGTCGGGCCCTTGGATTCTGCGCCCGGGTGAACACCGTGTTCTGAGGCAGGGTAGGGTAGCCGAAGACACCGTGGTAGATACGCGTCAGGAATCCGTAGAACACCAGCAGGGCCAGGATCAGGACGGTATAGGATACGAACCGCTTGTGATCGAACAGCCGCGGCAGGAACAGGTAGGTGTTCAGATAGTAGAATGCGATGATGTAGATATTGCTGATCAGGACCAGCGGCGT
>DASYSV010000249.1:0-3362 GCA_036010185.1 Puia sp. | reverse complement strand
ACTTTCATGGCGACGGGCTGGTAGAAGGTCTTGCGGATATCCGCATCGGTGAGACCGTCGTCCTCGAGGTTGTGCCATCGGTCGCTATTGTGCATGGCGGCGTCGAGGATATTGGCGTGGTCTTTCCAGATGAGGCCCTTGCGGACGTCATACTGAGCGCTGAGTGCTTTTTGCAGGATCGGGAGCTGTTTTGCCACGGCCTCGTCGGCATAGATCTGCATGCGCGGGTTGATGGTCGTATAGATCTTGAGACCGTCTGAATAGAGGTTGTACGGCTCGCCGGTGGCAGGATTCTTATGTTCCTTGCACCAGCGTTGGAGTTCGCCGCGGATGACATCGCGGAAATAAGGTGAGAGGCCATTATTCTCGTCGATCTTTTTATAATTGCTGAGATCGATGGGGCGGGCCTTGAACCTGGCGGCGTCGGCTTCGGTGAGATAGTTGTTCTTCACCATCTGGTTGATGACGGTATTGCGCCGGTCGATCGCCATTTTGGGATTTCTGCGGGGGTTGTAGAGGGTATTGCCTTTGAGCATACCGATGAGGATGGCGGCCTCATCGACCGTCACCCGGTCGGGCTCTTTCTGGAAGAACGTTCGGGCGGCGTTGCGGATGCCGTATACGTTATCGCCGAACGGCACTTCATTAAGATATAGCGCGAGGATCTCCTGTTTGGTGAAATTCCGTTCCAATTTGATTGCAATGATCCATTCCTTGAGCTTTTCGATGAAACGCCGGACCATATTCTTCGAACCTTGTTCGAGCAGATTTTTGGCAAGCTGCTGGGTGATGGTGCTGCCGCCCCCGTCACGGCCCATCTTAAGTACGGCACGCATGACTGAATAGCCGTCGATGCCGGAATGTTCATAGAAGCGTTCGTCTTCGGTAGCGATGAGGGCGTTGACGACATTGGGAGAGATATCCTTGAATTCGACGTTGCTGCGGTTGCCTTTGTCTTTGTAATATTTTCCCATGGGGGTACCGTCTTCGGCGAAGACCTCGGTTGCGAGCGTGATAGAAGGATTCTCCAGCTCCTTCAGAGACGGAAGTGCACCGAAAACGCCCAGGTTGATCAGGACGAGGAAGAGGATGAAGCCTCCCAGGCCATAGAAAAAGGCTCGCCAGAAAATACGGTTGGCATTGGACGACATATATGGATCAGTTGCGATTTGAGCGACGTAAAAATATCGTAATCCTTGTTAACCAAATGGCAAAGTTTGGGGAAAATAGGGTACGGATCTTAGAATGTCGTTGGGTATGCCGCCGACAGGAATTTGCGGTAAGCCGGCATGTCCTTATTATCCAGTAGCAGCTGGAGATTGTTGTTGGATATGATCAGGAAGCTGTATTTGCCAGCCGGCAGCCAGGGTACGATGTCTCTCGGGGCCTCGGGTTTGACCGTCTTCAGATAACCCAGGGCGTCCCCGGCATTGGGGAATCCATTGATGACCACCAGTTTGAGTGAATCGCTTAGTGTCGCATTCTCCGTTGTCAGACCCTTGCTATAATAGGTTTCGAGGTTAAACCGGCTGAAGGCATTTTTTGCTTCCGATACGTATACCGGATCCACCCTGTCGAGGACGATGATCACCGCGTGCGGCTTGTCCGGGGTCATGGTGAATACCGAATTCATAGTTCGCAATTTTGCTGCCAATTGTGCGGTATCCGACTGTAATTTTTTCAGCGCGTTATTAATCGAATCGGACCGTTGTCTGAGGCGGGCCATTTGGGCCGAATCCGACTGGGCTTTCTGCATGGCTCTATTGAGCGAGTCCTGAAGATGATGGAGGCTGGCCAACTGGCTGGCATCCATACTGATCTTGCGTATGCTGCCGGTGTCGACATTCATTTTGGCGGGTCCTATTGCGTTTGGTTTGGGTGGTGCACCCGCGGGGTTGGCGAGGGCCTGCTCCCGGGCTTTGCCGCGGGCCCAGGAAGAGGTGTCTTCTTTGACCAGCATATTGGAATCGTTGCGTATCAGCCGTGGTCTGCGGTTGGCGGCTGCCTGCCCTGCGGTGTCGGGGGCGGCATTGAGGACGGTATCTTCATCCTTCGCCCTCGTGACCTTGAGACGGGTCAGGTAGTCTTCGATCTGTCGGCGGCGGCCGAGAACATCCAGGAGCGACCCGGCCTTGTCGGCCATCGGCGTCTTGGGAAACCGGTTCATGATGCTCATCAGGATCGCGCGGGCTTTTTCGTCCTGGCGGGTTTTGATGAAATAGACCGATTCGATGTAGAGTAATTGCGGGGTCCAGTATTTATCGCCATAGAGGCTATCGGCTATCTTTTTTTCCGCCAGCGCGTCGTCGAAGCGGCCTTCGATGAAATCGACGTAGACCTTATCGTACTGGCGGGTGGCGTTGAGTTTCTGGCTGGTTTGCGCCTGTTCTACGGAGTCGGGGTTGAGGATGCGGGCTGTAAAATTACTTTTCGGGTACTTTTCTGACAGCAGCCGGAGGACACTGTCGGCATGGGGTTGATCGCCCAGCTGTCTATAGCAGTAATAGAGGTTGAACAGGGACTCCTCGCGGTGTTTGGTGGCGGGGAAGTGATAGAGCAGTGAGTCATAAGCGCCGATGGCGTACGGATAATCGGCTATTCCATCCTGATAGCTCCTGCCAAGGCCGAACAAGGCGTGTTCGATGGAATCCATCGACTTCTGCATTTTGTCGGGTGTCAGGGGCAGATGGCCTAAAAGGGACTTATAATCGATGCGGGTGGAGGCGGCCATTCTGCCTGCGCTGTCCGCCATGTCGATGGTCCTTCGGGCTCCCGGAGCGGTGGGCATATTGGTTCTCATGATCGACGCGATCGCCCAGTTATCGACATTGGGGCGGTTGCCCCAATTGGTCCTGAAATCGGAAAATCCTTTTGCCCTGGCGGTCTGGTTATCGAAATACCATTCGGCGCCGTTGCCGGCGAACAGGTCGGGGACGGTATTGTTGCTATTTAGGCGGGACACAGAGAAGGACGTATCCTGCTCGTCCCGGAGGCCCTGTTGACGGCGAAGTGTTCTGACGAGTCGTTTGATATAGGCATCGCGCTGCGCGGGCGGGAGTGCGGCGATGCGTTGGAGGCTATCCTGGCGGTCGATGACCTCGAGGTTTGCGACGATGATGGTCAGGGCGGCCTTCCGGTCGCTGAGCCAGCTGATATCTCCTGTCGAGGCCATATCGGAGGCGCTGAGATTGAGGCTGTCGTAGAAGCTTTTTGCGGACCGGTAGTCTTTTGTGTCGAAGGAGAGGTTGCCGAGCTGGAGGAAGGCTTTGTTCTTCTGATTGTTGAAGGAGCCGGCGCTGTACCTGATACAAAGGCGAAGGTCATTGATGGCGCCCGGACGGTTCTTGCGTTCGAGCTCCATC
>DASYSV010000254.1:0-5828 GCA_036010185.1 Puia sp. | reverse complement strand
GTTCAGACCGATCTTCTCGGCTACCAGCGGGATCTCCGGACTACAGAAAAAGCTGCCGTCTTCGAGGAAAAGGGTCGGGAGGTCCTTTAAGGCGATCTTATTCAGTTCCAGCGACTGTTGCGCGTCCTGGTTCGATTCGATATCCTGCCATTGATAGGGAACCAGATTTCCGGACAGGAATTCCTTGATCTCATGAGATTTCGGCGAGAATTGGTAACCGATGAGCTTGATCCCCCGGAATGCCGGGCGCCAGCCGGATTGCCAGTCATCGAGTAGTTCATTGATAGTAGGATACAGCTTTTCTTCCGGCGGATCCCAGGGCTTCATGAGATAGTAATCGAGCTGTACGCTATTGATGGCCTTGATGGCGGCATCCGTATCGGAATAGGCGGTCAGGAGGACTCTTTTGGCATCGGGATAGAATTCCCGGGCTTTTTGCAGGAAGTCCACGCCTTCCATTTCGGGCATTCGCTGGTCGGAGATGAACAGGGCCACGGTCTCTCCTTTATTGCGCAGATCGAGCAGGCTTTCGAGGGCCTCCTTTACCGATGTCGTGGATAGTATCCGGTAAGACTGTCGGAACTGTGTCCGCAGATCGCGGGTGATGGCGCGTAGGACCTGCGGGTCATCGTCAATACTGAATATGATAGGTAAAGCCATGGTTGTTTGGTTTAGCCCGCGATGGGCAGGCAGACGATGAATTCGGTCCTTCCGGGTACGGATTCGACCTTGACAGAGCCACGGTGCTGGCCCTGGACGATCCGGTTGACGACGTCGAGTCCGAGCCCCGTACCTTTACCGATGCCCTTGGTGGTGAAGAAGGGATCGAAAATATTGGACCGGATACCCGCCGGAATACCCGGGCCGTCATCGATGACGGAGATCTTCGCGAAACTGTGGTCCTTCATGGTACGGATGGTCAGCTGTCCCTTGCCATTGACCTCCATGGCATCCACGGCATTGTCGATGAGATTGGTCCATACCTGGTTGAGCTCGCCGACAAGCGCCATTATCTTCGGCAGGGCGGGATCGAATTCCTCTACTACCCGGATATTGGCCTTTTTCAGTTTGTATTGCATCATCGTCAGCGTACTCCCGATGCCCGTATGGATATCGGTGAGCTCCTTTCCTTTTCCCTGATCCATATGGGTGAAATTCTTTACCGACTGTATCAGGCGGAAGATGCGTTGGGACGCCTCATTGATATCCTGGACCATCCGCTCGGTGACCAGGTTGGTATTGATCCAGTTGAGCACCGGCGAGAGATATTGATCAGGGATATGCGCATGGAATTGTTCCATATCGTCACACGTGAAGGCATAGTCGAGGAAGTTCTCGGCGATCTCATCGCTGTTCTGCACCTTCTGCTCGTCCAGCCAATCGCGCATCTCATCTTCCAGCTCCGTCCGCTGCACGAGGGTCAGCCGGGGCTTATCGGTGCGCGCCAATATCGCGAACAGTTTATCCTTCAAGAAATCGACATCCTTTGCTTCCATCCGGACATTGATCACGTCCTTGAACGACTCGGGTTCCAGCTGCAGATGTTGTTTCAATGATTCGGAACCCCTTACTATTGCAGCCGCGGGGTTGTTCAATTCGTGAGCGAGACCTGCCGATAATTTACCCAGCGCCATCATCTTGTCATTCTGTTGCTGAAGGGTCGTAAAATTCCTGACCCTGTCCGTCATGACGTGGACCAGCGCTGCCGTCAGCTCGTAGTGCCGGGAAACCATCTCCCGGAATTTTTCGACGGGCAGCATCATGATCGCCGTATCCTTCAGGGCCGTCGCATGGACCGTGGCTTTGACACTCCTGGAAAAGGGCAGCGCTCCGCTGACGTCCCGGGGTTCCAGCACGCCTACCTCCCGCATCTCGTTTTGCTGAACGATGAAAAGCCGGATCTTGCCATTTAGAACGATGTACATGCCCTTTACGGGGTCGCCGGACCGGAAAACATATTCTTCTTCCGGGATTTCGCGGCAGTTGCTGCTATCGATGAGCCATTGCAGCTGATCGGACGGTACGTCCGCCAAGACATCCACCGAGCGGAGCCAATCGGTCGTAACGGTTTGCATAAATGAGCCGGGGATTCATAGCCGGCTTCCGGGGCAATGTAAGTTATTTTCAGCGGATTCCCCGCCGCGGCCGACGGCGTCATTATCAGGGGTAGGGAAGGACCATGGTATAGGGATTCTGTCCCGATCCCGTCCAGGCCAGCTTGTAGTAGTATGGAGAGCCTCCGTCAGGACATCCGGTTGCCACACCGGTAGAATCCAGACCATAGATCATACTGGTTATTCCGACGGGATTGTACAGTTGTATCTTTCCGGACGTCAGCCGCCAGCTGCAACCCTGGGTGATCGTCAGGGGAGAATCGACGGCTGTGATGACGCTATTCCCAAACCGGTTGCCCCCCCATTCCGCCACGCCGGCATACCCGCCTACAGAATCCATTCCGATAGTGGAGATGACGAGACCGCCGTTATTGGTGTAGGATCGCTGACGGGCGATCTGCCAGGTCGAGGGCCAGTAATAATTGTAGGCGACGCTGATGTTGATACCCGTTATCGAATGGATGACGGGGGAGACGCCTCCGCTGGTGAGACCGGACAGGCTGCCGCCGCTGACATTTGTATAGTAACAGCTACCGTTGAAAACGAGACCCGATGTATCCGGCGGAGTATTGATGACCACATTTTTCAAGGTCACCAGTACCGTGTCCAGCGGCATGGTCCAGTCGTTGCCGGGTGGATAGCTGATGGTGATCGTACCCTGATGATAGAGGAGAAAGCCGCAGCCGGCACCATTGTAATAGATGGTTATGCTCCGTGGACTGTCGACCGAATCGACGGAGACGTTGGCTTCGCAAAGATTCACCGGATTTGCCAGGACGCTGTCCACGTCATTGAAGATGGCGTCGATGGTGGTGGAGATACGCACCTGGTCGTTGGTCTGGGCCTCCACATTGGCGTTGAAGGAGGATGAATCGTTGAAACCGGAACCCTTTTTTGAACAGGAGAACAGGACCGCGGCGAAAAGCATGACCAACAGGAATTTCATTCGACGAAAATACAAAAAAGCGGCCTCCCAATAGCTAAATGCAGGTCGGCCGCTCATTCATTGGTTGAAAGGTTATGTTAATATGGCCAGATGAGCGTGTAGGTCTTTCCTGCGTTGCCCGTCCACACCAGTTGGAAGTAGTAGGTGGCTGCAGCCGTACCGATGGGACAGCTTGTCTGCGGAGTGCCCGTGGAGTTGAGACCGAAGGTTACCGTGGTGGAACCGGCAGAATTGGTCACGACCACCTGTCCGGTCGTCAGTTGCCAGCTACAGCTTTGGGCCACTACCAGGGCCTGCGAGATCTGGGTCTGGAAGCTATTGCCAAAACGGTTGGTACCCCATTCTGAGATACCGGTGGTGTTACCGCTGGTATGTAAACCTGTTTCAGTGATCACGATGCCGCCGCTATATGAATAGGAGCGCTGACGCGCGACAGACCATGTGCGTTGGGACCCGTTGTCGAAAGTGATAGACATATTATCGCTGGTGACCGAATGAACGATGGGCGTGGTGCTGTTGGCATTCAGGCTCAGCAGGCTGCCGCCGCTGACATTCGTATAGGTATGCGTGCCGTTGAGGGTAATGCTTTTCCCGTCGAGGACACGGACGATCTTGAGTTTATTGAAATTTACTGTGACAGCCGCGCCTGCCGTGGACCAGCGGGTGCCTTTGGGAATGGAAATGACGACCGAACCGGTACGTACGCGGGTGAGAAGACAGTTGCCGCCATTATAGTTTATCGTAATGGTGCGGGGATTGTCTATGGTATCGATGGTGACGACGGCATCGCAGATAGAGCTCTTTACCGTGTCCTGGTTGCCGCCATTTACGGCTACGCCATACCGGAGAGCCGGGGTCTCGCTGGCGCCGGTAACGGCAGCCTGGCCGACCATAACCGTGTTGACATCATCGAAAGCCGCATCGGTCTCTGTCGAAACACGGGTCTCATCATCGGATTGCGTTTGAAGGTCCTGGTCTGAGGTGCCGCCAGAGTTATTGTTATTGCTCTTCTTACAGGAGGCAAACAACAGGCCGGAGAGCAGAGTGGCCATCATAAGATGTTGGAAATGCTTAGTTTTCATTTGATTTAGTAGGTTTTTTCAGTTTTCAAAAAGGTGCTACATAGGACCAGCGGCACATCGTATAGTTTAACGGGGGAAAGGATATATTATTTTTTCCGGCATATCAGAAAACCGTTTTCTTTTCGTTATTTAGCAGGGAAAACTATGGTAAACCCTGAATGCTAATGCGTTTTCTTTTGTTCGTCTCCCGCCCTCCTATACCAAATACCGATTTATCCGTTTCACGTATCGTCAATCCGTGGTTTTCGGCTCCAGCCAAACGCATATGACGTCATTGATCATGCCCATACAAAGAAAGATAGCCTGGTTAATGCTATTATCATTCCTGTCGCTCTGTTTCATCGGCTGGCTCATCTATTTCAATCAAAAGAACGCTGATTCTTCCAGGTGGTGGATCAGCCATACGCATGCGGTCATCCTGTCCGTCGAAAAGATCAATACCCGGCTTTCGGCCTGGGATGACTTGCGGCAACCGGCGATGCCCGCCGCTTACCGGCAGGGGCTCTACCGGGACATGGTGGAAGTAAAAAGCCTCACTATCGATAACGTCAACGAACAATCGCTGATCGTTCGGTTGTCGGGCATCATCGACTCTTTGGCCAGTGACCCCAGCCGAACCAGGATAGCCGCCGCCAGGACGATCCTTGGCAGGATGATACAGGAAGAGAACGACCTGCTCGAGCAGCGGCGCATTCTCAACCGGGTGACGAATGCGAAGAGCATCTGGACCCTCATCGGCGAAAGCGTGCTGGGTTTTCTGCTGATCAATATCATCCTGCTGCGGCTTAACAAGGATATGTTCTTACGCCGGAAGGCGGAACGTCAGCTGCAGCGGAACCAGACGTGGCTGGAATCCATCCTGGACAACTCGACCTCGCTCATCTATATCAAAGACCCGCTGGGTCATTATGTCATGGCTAACCGCCGGTTCCAGGAGGTGCTCGGGGTTAAGGCGGAGGATGTCATCGGTCGCACCGACGATGATTTTTCAACGGCAGATGCGGCTGCGCATTACCGCTCGCTGGACGAACAGGTGATCCTGACGCGGAAATCGCTGGAGATCGAAGAGGTGATCCCCGTCCCGGGCGGTGAGGTATACCTGCTCTCCATTAAATTCCCTTTGCTGGATAGCAAGGGCAATCTGATCGGCATCGGGGGCATCGCCACCGACATCACCGAAAGGGTGCAAAATCATCAGCAACTGATAGCAGCCACCCGTGAAGCGCAGAGTGCAAAGAGCATGCAGGAGCTGTTCCTTGCCAATATGAGCCATGAGATCCGTACCCCTATGAACGGTATCCAGGGGATGTCCGACCTTCTGTTGGATACGCCGCTGAGCGAACAACAACGGGAGTTTGCAAAGATCATCAAGCGATCGGTGAACAACCTGCTGGTCATCGTCAACGACGTCCTCGATCTTTCGAAGATAAAGGCGGGGAAGCTGGCCATCGAGAAAATAGAGTTCCGATTGAAGGACGTGCTGGAGAACGCCCGTGTGCTTTTCGAACATCGCATCGCCAAAAAGGGCCTGCAATTGTTGATGGAGATCGATCCGGCAATACCGGATACGCTGAAAGGAGACCCTTACCGGTTGAACCAGGTGCTGATCAACCTGATCGGCAACGCCATCAAATTCACGGAGCAGGGATGGGTTCGTGTGGAAGTGACGGCACAGGAGCGGAGTAC
>DASYSV010000252.1:0-5073 GCA_036010185.1 Puia sp. | reverse complement strand
AAGGTGATTGACATAATAGAGCATTTCGTACAACTCGGTTCGATTGAGCTCGGCCCCCTCCTGACCATGCTTATAATAAGGGTTGTCGTGGTCAGCTCTAGCAGTTCTTTTGTAGTCATGGTAAACCATGTCTGCTTCTGTATAGCTCATAATAGGCTTTTTTTAAGTGTCAAAACTTCTACGAGAGACACACTATTTTAACTAATGATATTAGCATTTTATTATAAGAAAGCCACTATGCCTTGGCTATCAATGTGTTCAATAACTTATTAAATGTTGCCGGTTAATCAGATGCTTTTTCCCTATCCGTTTAGTCTTGACTATTCCGTCCTTTATACATCTCCGTAAGGTCTCCACCCTCACATTCAATACCAGGCAGGCTTCAGAAACCGTCAGATAAGGCTTTTGGGTCAATTCATCCCAATTGACGAGATCATGCCGTAGATTCAAAGGCTCAACCCTTATACGAGCCTTGGCTGCGCCCAGCTTCCTATCTCGCTCAACCTTCTTATAGCCCTTTCTGTTACAGGCATGCGAACAATATCGGGTACGGACGGTCTTGGCCGTGAATTCGAGCCCACAGTGCTCACAAATCCGGGTAATTCGAATGTTACTACTCATTTCTTTGGATTTTGGTGGTTAATCTCTTGAGAAAGAGGGCATTTGTATGCGAAAAGCTGACTTTGCGAGCGTTTCGCTGCTATAATCTCCCCTTCCTAACCTGAAGATCACCCCAAAACCATCGTTCGTCCCACTTTAGTAACAAGAAAATGGCCACTATTGGCCAAAATCGGCAAATAAAGGCAAAAGAAAAGCGCTGAGAATCAGCGCCAAAAGAATATAACCCGTACAAACCGTACAATCCCGTAAGTGCGGTCACTTCCCAATACAAAACTTACTAAAAATATACCCCAACCTCTCCTCACTCGTCACCTCCCCCGTAATCTCCCCCAAATAATGCAAACAATGTCTTATATCCAACGCCAACAGATCCCCCGGCAACAATTCATCCAGCCCCTTATGAATAGTCTCCAGCGACTCCCCCACCTGCTTCAACGCCTGATAATGTCTTGCATTCGTCACGATCGTCCCCCCTTCCGCGCCCAAACCAGCCCCTTCCATCACCTGGTCGACCAACTGTTTCTTCAGTATATCTATATGTCTTCCCTCCCGCGCCGATATCAGCAATTCCTGCGGCCATCGACCCGAAGCTGCCAACGCAGAGGACCCATCCAATCCATCCACCTTATTCCCCACCAATAAAAACGGCTTTCCCTTCGCCACCAGTTCCTCACGCACCGCACCAACCGTTGCCGCATCGTCGGAGCCGACATCGAACAGGTACACCACAATATCCGCCTGTTCCATTTTTTCAAGGCTACGCCCCACCCCCATCTGCTCGATGACATCCGATGTATGATGCCGTATTCCCGCCGTATCGATCAGCCGAAAAAGTATCCCATCGATATTCAACACCTCTTCGATCGTATCCCTCGTCGTCCCCGCAATCTCCGACACGATCGCGCGATTCTCATTCAACAATGTATTCAGTAAAGTAGATTTCCCTGCATTGGGTTTCCCCACTATCGCTACCGAAACACCATTGCGGATCACATTCCCCAGGCGGAACGAAGCCAACAGCGCCGATGTCTCCTCCTCCGCCTCCGAGATCAAATGATACAATTGTGTCCTGTCTGCAAACTCCACATCCTCCTGTGAAAAATCCAGCTCCAGTTCGATCAGCGCCGAGAAGCTGACCAGTCTTTCGCGTAATTCTTTCAAAGCACGCGAAAACCCTCCCCGTATCGTATGAAGCGCGGCGCGTGCCGATGATGCGGATTGGCTGGCGATGAGGTCGCCGACGGCTTCGGCTTGCGTCAGGTCCATTTTGCCGTTTAGAAAAGCGCGTTGTGTGAATTCGCCCGCGCGGGCCATCCGGGTACCCTGCCGCAGCAACGCCTGCATCACGCGTTCCAGGACAACCGGGCTGCCATGACATGAGATCTCGACGACGTCTTCGCCGGTATAACTGCGTGGGGCGCGGAATAGTGAAACGACCGCCTCATCCAGCTGCTCATCGCCTTCCTTCAATAGTCCCAGGTGCAGGGTATGAGAAGGTTGGGCGGCAAGATCCTTGCCGACGAACAATCGTCCCACGACATCAAGAGACCGGGACCCGCTCACCCGGATGACCCCGATAGCGCCGATACCGGGCGGCGTGGCAAGCGCTACGATCGTGTCTCCCCAGCCTGCTAATTTGCCTAACATACTGCAAAGATAACTCCGCCGGCCATCGTGAAGCAAACCGCGGTTTGCAAGATCTCAACTTCCGGGTCCCGCTACCTCAAGTACGCCACCCAATTAAAAAGGACCCCGAGAAGGGTCCTCATTTACTTACTTACTAGTAAGTAAGTCAAAATCGTTTCAAAACCATACATCCCCGGGCCGCGACCCTCACCACACCCGTTATTCTGACAATTTAAAAGTCACCGGCTGCTGCTTATAGCTCTTCACATACCTCCCATTCTGCAAAGCCGGCGTCCATTTCCCGCTCTTTTTGATAACCCGTACCGCCTCCTCCCGCAATCCATCCTGCTCCGGCCCGGCCACCGCCTCCACATCACTGACATTTCCATCCTTATCCACGATAAACTTCACCATGACCGTACCCTGGGTCTCATTGTTCACCGCCTGATCAGGATAGTGCATATTCTTCTGGAGATAACGGATCCAGGCCGGAACCCCTCCCGGATACGAAGACTCCACCTCCACCTTCTCAAATATCCCATCATCATCGTCCTGCTTCTTCGGAGCAACAACAACCCCGGTCTTTCCCTGATCCGATGGCGGCGCCGTAATCCCTGGATCATCTGCACCCGGAGTATTCACCGTCCCGATCTTCACCTTATCCAGATCATCCTGCACCGGCGGCTTCTCGTCATCGGGCACTTTGTCATTCGGCACGATCTTCGGCGGTGTAAAGATCACCGTCTTCACCTGCGGCGCTTTCGGGGCCGGCGGGATCACCGGCGGCGTTGGATCAGGAGCCTTTACAGCAGTCAGGTCTATGTCTGCAATCTTCGGAGTCTCGACCTTTTTCGCTCCATGCTTCCCCACAAACCCGCTCACAAACAACAGAAGAATAACAGAGCCCGTCACAGCCATCGCGCGACCCAGCCTCCTGTTATACGTCTTGCGCAACTCATACGCGCCGTACTCTTTATTCCTCCCCTCGAACAAAATGTCGAGGATGTCGGCGCCGAGGATCTTGTTGGATTCCATAATAATTTGATTTTCTCCCTTGCCACCGGCAAGGGCTCAATCGCAAGCTTCGCTTGAGGCTCGCTTGTCATAAGATGCGATCCATGCCCGATTCCATAACGTTTACGTACAACCGAGAACACGCCGGCAAATAAAAAGGCCCCCGCCTTCGGCGGGGGCCTCACAAAATCTTTCGGCATAGCCCTCACAAAAATTTATCTCATCACAATCTATTGCGCCTCCAGCTTAAACACGATCGGCTGCTTCTTATAACTCTTCACCTGCCGCCCATTCTGAATAGCCGGCGTCCACTTACCACTCTTCTTAATTACCCTCACAGCCTCCTCACGCAACCCGCCATTTTCAGGGCCGCTTATCGCCTGAACCTCACTTACATTCCCCTCCTTGTCCACAATAAACTGCACAACAACAGTACCCTGAATTTCATTATTCACCGCATCATCCGGATAACGCAGGTTCTTGTTCAGATACCGCAACCACGCAGCACTACCTCCCGGAAAATCCGACTCGATCTCCACCTTCGTAAAGGTCTTGTCATAGTCCGTCTCATCTTTTTTCGGAGCCTCCACAACACCCTTGCCGGCATCGCTGACGGGGGGCGCAGTGATACCTTCATCCTTGATACCTTCCTGGTTGACGGCGCCGATCTTCGTGTCCTCCAGCTTCTCCTGCTCCGGCGGCTTCTCTTCCGGCTTCACCTCATTATCCTTCACGATCTTGGGAGGCGTGAATTTGGCCATTTCCACCTTCGGCGGCTCCACCTTGGGAGGCGGAGGTGGCGGCGGCTGATCTTTCTTTTGCTCTTTGATATCTTCAAGCTGCACATCCTCGACCACCACCGCCTGCTTCTTCGGGCCATTGTTCATATTGGACAGGAGATGCCCAACGAACATCAGGACGATGATGACCCCGGTACCTATCAACGCCCGCACCAGGCGCGTGTTATAGGTCTTGCGCAACTCATACGCGCCATACTCCTTGTTCTTCCCCTCGAAGATGATATCAAGGATATCGGCGTTTAGTATTTTGTTGACTTCCATTATAAATTATTTTAATATATTTTGGGCCCCCGGCCCGCCTTTATGATGCCATCTGTTAAGGATTCCATAACCCCCCGAGGGATTTATTTTACCCCATTGGCCGTCTCGGTCTTTTCGACGAACCCGTACTCCACTGGCGTAATATCCACCAGGGCATACCGCTTGACCGCATCGATCGTCATCTCGTCCAGCATGTCTACCGTATTCTTATACGTAGCATCCTTGGTCGGCTTGATGACCACCATGAAATCCTTCGGATCCGTCCTCCGCTTCTTGTCCAGGATGATGTCCCGGATCCCCTTGTAACCGGAGCTCTGCAGCTTGGAAGGATCGGCACCCTCGTAATAATAGATCTGGTCCGCCTTCGAAGGCATGAGCGTCAAAACCGCGGATTCCTTTACCTTGTTCTGCTCCTCCGGCTTGTCGACATCCTTCGGCAGGAACAGACGCATGGCCGTCGGCTGACTCATCGTCGTCGTAAAGATAAAGAACGTGATCAGCAGGAATCCCAGATCCACCATAGGCGTAAGATCCACCCGTGTGGAGAGCTTTTTCCCTTTCTTCACACCGGGGCCCTTTTTATGACCACCGCCTGAAGAGGTATCCATTTCTGCCATAGTAAAAAGCTTTTTTTAAGTTACTTAAAGTTACTGTTTTTTCGCCGAAAGCCCACGCCGGCAAAATCCCGGCCCAACCCGGCCATCGGCCGCTTTCTCATGTGTAATACTTCAATAATCTATTGAACCTTAAC
>DASYSV010000251.1:0-10903 GCA_036010185.1 Puia sp. | reverse complement strand
GATTGCTCACGCTGTGCCTGTTCCTGTTCATTACAACAGTACAAGCCCTGGCACAAAAGACGGTTACTGGCAAGGTCGCGGATGAGGAAGCGCATGCGCTGCCAGGGGCCTCGGTTCAGATCAAAGGCACGAATATCGGCGTCACCACCGACAATGACGGGAATTTCACCATAAAGGTTAACAAGGGGCAAACCCTGGTCATCAGCTTTAAAGGTACGGTCACGGAGGAACGCATCGTAGGTAATGCCTCCCGGCTTAATTTTTATTTAAAAAGGGCTGCCGCTGCATTGGACCAGGTCGTGGTAGTGGGATATGGCAGTCAGAGAAAGGCCGACCTGACCGGCGCCGTTGCCACCATCGATGTACAGAAAGCAGTAGGATCGCGACCGGTACCCGATCTGGCACGCGATCTCCAGGGATCGTCACCCGGGTTATTGGTCACCACTTCCAGCGGCGATCTTGGCCAGGCACCCGAGATCCATCTCAGGGGGATAACCGGTTCCGTCAATGCCGAGGCAACACCGCTGATCCTGCTCGATAACGTCCCTATCCCCGACATGAATATGGTCAACCCCGAGGATATTGAATCCATTTCCGTGCTGAAGGACGCGGCTTCCGCTTCCATCTATGGAGCCAGGGCGTCCTGGGGAGTCATCCTCCTGACGTCCAAAAAAGGTAAAAAGGGCCGGATCCATGTTTCTTATAACAACAATTTTGCATGGTCATCCCCGATGAACACGCCAAAGATCGCGGACGGCGCGGAAGGGGCGGAATATATGCTTCAGCAATATAGAAGGACGGCTCCGACGACAGCCAGTTTCAATATCCTGGGAGCTTATTATGACGATCTGAGCATCGCGCGGATGAAGCAGTGGAAGGAACTTTATGGCGGCCAAAACCTCGGCCCCGAAATGGTCGAAGGCCGGGACTTCGAGCGGCGCGCCGGTCAGACCTACTTTTACCGACCCTGGAATATCGATAAGCTCTTCCTCAACCCGGCTTCACCGCTGATGAAACACAATTTGTCGATTACCGGCGGGGATGATAAGACCACCTACTTCGCCAGCTTCGGTGTGATGGACCAGAAGGGCCTGGTTAAAGTGGCTCCGCAACCGGATAGGTATACCCGGTACAACGGGACAGTTAGGGTCGAGACAAAGATCAATAATTGGTTCACCGCGCGCGGGTCACTGATGGAATTCATCTCGCATAAACAATATCCCAACTTCAGGCTCGCCAATGGGAATGCCCCGGACGAATATTGGTTCAATATCTATCGTTATCCCGAAACCTATCCGTATGGCACTTTCAACGGCTTACCCCTGAAGAACATCCTTACGGAATTGCAACAGGCTCATATGAATACAAGGGACGACGACCAAAGCCGCCTGTCTGTCGGCGCCACAGCCACTTTCATGAAGGGTTGGACGGCAGATTTCGATTATACGTATGCGGTAGATAACGGGCATTCCAATGTCGCTACCTCACCCATCACCGGTATTAATAGCTGGGTGGACCCCACGCTGACCAGTGTACTGCCGAATTATTTTCCCGCGGAAGACTATGTGATAGACAACTCCACCTGGGTCAAAAGGAATGTGGGCAAGGCCTATACGACCTACAACAAGGAGATCATGGGGCATAGCTTCAAGTTGATGGCCGGCGGTGACATCGAGTCTTACTACGATAATTTTCAGTATTCCAAAGCAATGGGACTGCTGCTTGCGTCGCGGCCGACCTTGAACCTCACCTCGGGTGCGGAATTTGCCAACGGGTTCCCCACACATTGGTCGACCCTGGGATTCTTCGGGCGGCTGAACTACGCCTATAAAGACCGGTATCTCCTGGAGGCCAACCTGAGAAGGGACGGGTCTTCCAATTTCCCCACCAACCAGAAATGGGGCACGTTCCCGTCTTTTTCCGCTGGATATATCATCTCGCATGAAAAGTTCATGGAGTCTATTTTAGACAAGACACCCATTTCTTTCCTGAAGATACGCGGTTCGTGGGGATCCATCGGTAATAACGATATCGGCAGCAATTCTTATCTGCGGATCATGAATGCCTCTGCGTCGAATTGGTGGATCAATGGACTCAATCCCACGCAGGTGGGAGTATTCGCGAACATCGCCTCGTCGCTGACCTGGGAGACCATCCAGACCACGGATCTGGGACTAGACGCCAAATTGTTTAATAATTCGCTGGATATCGACCTGGATGTATATAGCCGCGCTACAAAGGGCATGGTCACCACGGGGGTCGAAGAACCCACTACCCTGGGCTCCGCCCCTTCCGCCCGCAACTATGGCGAGCTGGTCACCAGGGGATGGGAGCTAAACGTAACGTATGATAAAACGCTGTCCAATGGGCTCGGGTTTAGCATCAGCGGTAATATCTCGGATGCAACCGGTAAGATCACAAAATTTGCCAACACCGAAGTAAGCATCCTGCCAGGCGGTAACGATGTCCCGAATTACCAGGGTAAGACGGTCGGCGAGATATGGGGTTACACTTCGGACAGGCTTTTCAATGCCGGCGATTTTTCAGGTAACAACGGCGCATCGAATCCTACCTGGATCTATGGCAAAGCGCCAAACCAGGATGCGTTGAATACCAGTTCCTCTTTTCATTTCGGTCCCGGGGACGTCAAATATAAGGATAGGGATGGCAATGGGGTAGTCGATTTCGGAACCGGAACCAACCTTCACCATGGCGACATGCATGTGATCGGCAATACCACTCCCCGCTACATTTACGGCTTCCGGTTGGGACTGAATTATAAAGGTTTCGACCTTAGCGGATTCTTGCAAGGCGTCGCCAAAAGGGAATATTGGGCGACGGGATCGCTCTTTATTCCCGGCTACACGGCGGGGGAGGCGGTTTATCAAAACCAGATGGACTATTGGACCACGGATAACCCGAACGCCTATTTCCCAGCGCCGTCAAACCCGGGAGCGAATAACCACAATGCCAACTGGCAGCCGCAAACCCGCTATTTGCTCAACATGGCGTATATGCGGGTCAAGAATATAACGGTGGGCTATACCTTCCCGAAGCACTGGTTGCAGAAAGCCGGGATCAACAGCATGCGGATCTTTGCCAGTGGCGAGAACCTTTTTACCGCCGATAACCTGGAAATGTCCATCGATCCGGAGATCCAACAGAATTCGATCGAAGGGATCAATGACGCAAAAAGCTTTGGAAGGACCTATCCTTATTTCAGGACCTGGTCATGCGGGTTACAGGTAGATTTATAAACACATAATTTCAGACGGTTATGAAAAATAAGCTATTGTTATTTTGTTGCACGATCTTACTCCTCACCGGGTGCAAAAAGTTTCTCGTAAAGGAGCCATTGGCATCGTTTACAGACGATGACTTCTGGACATCGGAATCCAGTGTCCGGGCATTTGCCATGGGCTATTATGCCGACCGGTTCCCGGGTTTCGGGAACAATGATGCGGGCGGGTCCATGTCCATCCGCGAGACGCTCAACGATGATTTCACCAGCACCAGCCTGCCCGGCTTTGCGAGCCTGGTGACCAACAACGGCGGCGCCTGGGATAATTATTTTTCGAATATCCGGAAGGACAATATTTTTGTCGACCGGGTCACGGCGATGAAGGGGTTTCCCGATTCCACCACGGCGCGCCATTGGATCGGTATCGCCCGTTTCTTCCGGGCATTGGACTATTCCAACTTCGTATTCGACTTCGGGGAAGTCCCTTACTACAGCAAACCATTGACCGATAAGGATTCCGACCTGTTTCGGCCGCGGGATCCCGTGACGTTCGTTATGGATAATGTGCTGGCCGATTTTCAATATGCTTCTCAGAATGTCAAGCTGACCGACCCGCTCACCGGGCCAAACGGACTGGTGATAACAAAGGATGTCATCGACGCCTTTATGTCAAGGCAGCTGCTGTATATCGGGACAAAAATAAAATATGACCCCAACTCCTCTTCGGCCGATATCACCCGGGCCGGCGTATATCTTCAGGCGGCAAAGGATGCGGCAGAAAGGGTGATCAGCTCCGGCCGGTATTCCGTGGCCGACAACTATCAAAAACTTTGCAGCACGATCGATATCGCCTCGACGCCTTCCGTACTCAAGGAAATGATCCTGTACCGCCAATATAATACGGGCCAGGTAACGCATGCGATAGCCTCGGGCAACAATACAAATACGATACAAGGTAATGCGGCGCCCAAGGACCTCATAGACGGGTACCTTTGCAAAAATGGCTTGCCGATCAATACGACGGCAGGCGTGAATCCGCTATACCTGGGCGATACGACCGCTGCAGCTCAATTTGCCAACAGGGACCCGCGACTCGCGAATACCTTTCTCACCGACCAGTTCCACGTGCAATATCTGGAGACGGGTTATTCCGTCACAGGCTATAAATGCTGGAAATTCCTGGACGTGCCGACAAAGGACCAGGCATATGCGGTACAAAGCTTCAATATTACCGACGCCCCGATCATCCGGTTGGGCGAGGTCATGATGAACTATATCGAAGCGGCCGCCGAGCTGGCCGATATGGGTCTTTATGCGGTAACCCAGGGCGACCTCGATCAGACGATCAACGCCCTTAGGAAAAGAGCAGGCGATGCGACGGGGATAAGACTTCCACCTATGCAGATCATCGGCGGCCTCCCCGCTGTCGCAGGGACGGTATACGAAGATGCCAACAGGGATCCCTCCGTGCCTTCGTTTATCTGGGAAGTCCGCAGGGAAAGAAGAGCGGAGTTGGTGTATGAAGGCTTCCGCCTGCATGACCTGCTGCGCTGGAGGAAGATCAATTATGAAAATACACAGCTTTATCCGACAAAGAACCTGGGCGCCTGGATAACAAAAAGCTCCGTCACGAAGGCCCTGGTCCTGGCCGATATTAACGGCAATGTCACCTCAGCCGGCAATGTGGCGACGGGCAGCGGCTATCTGAAGGTTTCCCAGACGGTACGCAATGAGGCCAATGGCTTTGTCCTCGACAGGGACTATCTCCAAAGCGTACCTACCTACCAGATCGACTTTTACCAAAGAAATGGCCATGTTCTGACACAAAACCCGGGCTGGTAATTACAAACTTTCAAAAATACGATCATGAAGAAGGCGATTAAAAATAATATACTGCTCATGCTGGCAATCGGGACCGTGGCTGCGCTGGCAGGTTCCTGTAAGAAAAGCAAGGCGGCCATCGACAAGACCTGTACGGTTGCCTTTATCCTCAATGAGACCAATAATGCGGGGGATACGACTTTTGTAACGGTGCAGGCTGGTCAGCTGGTGCAGAATGCTCCCGTACCTGTAAGAACGGGGTATAGCTTTGACGGCTGGTACACCAATTCGGCCGATGCGAATCCCAATCCGACGAAGAATACGGCCGACCCGAAGTTCCCGGCTTACGACATCACAGTGAAACCGATTTACCTGGACGCGATCCTCTATGCCAGATGGGTCAAATAGCGCTTTTTAAAGATGAAAAAAATGACAAAGCCCGGTAGGGTATTCCTGTCGATGGCGATATTGGCGGCTTGTTCCTGTTCCTGCTCCTGCGGCAAGAAAAATAGTGGCCCGCCGCCGCCGCCCGATAGTTCGGTCGAATTTTCGGTGGACGCCAATACCGTCGTTGCCGCAAATTTTGCGGGGTTCGGAACACAATACAACCAGAATGTGTATTCCACGTTTAGTGCAACGGATGGGATCACACCCGCCAATATTGGAAAGCTCGAAGCAAAAGTAAAAGCGCTGCATTCGCAGTATGTCCGTGTCTTCTTCGACTCCAAGGCCTGGCCCACCGATCCCAACTATTCGGCGACGACGGCGGATTTTATGAGCTCCTTCGTGAACACCGTCAAGCTGGCGCAGGATGCGGGCGCCACCAGCATAAATATCACCTACTGGCATACCGCCACTGCCGCGCTGATGCCAGCCTTTGCGGATGTTTTGAACGACCTGATCGTCAACCACGGACTGACGGCGGTCAACCAGGTCACCATCCAAAACGAGGTCAACAGCACGAGCATGACCATGGATAATTACAAGGCGTGTTATGCCAGTCTCGACCAGGCGCTTACGACCCTCGGCATCCGGAGCAAAATAAAATTTGTCGGGGGCGATCTCGTTGAGACCAATCAGCAAAGCTGGTTCGCTTATATGGCTGCCAATATGAACGCTCTGTTGGCGGGTTATTCGTCACATATATATTGGAACGATAACGATGCGGCAAAACCTGTGAGCCGGCTCACCGGCGTGGCGGCCATCGTCAATGGGCTGGGCGCCGGCGTCAAACCCATGTATATCACCGAGTATGGGGTCAGAGGAAGCGTTACGACGGGCGTTCCCGATCCCGGCGATCTGACCGGCACGACTAAGCCTATTTCCCAGACTTTGACCTCCGCATTGGAAAACGCCTTGTTCCAGGTCAACGGACTAAATCTTGGATTCACGGGTTTCTCCCGGTGGGATTGCTATAAGGCGAAATATGACGGTGGGGAACAATATTACTCGTGTATCGGCAGCGGGACGGATGGGTATCCATTATATCCTTTGTACTACATGACCTGTCTCTTTACACGCAGTTGCCAGCCGGGGTGGGAGATCGTGAAGACGGGTCAGGGCAATAATAAAGCAGAGGCGGTAGCCGTCATGCAGGATAAAGGGGACCAGAATATGACCGTCTACGCCGTAAATAGCTCCAATGGAAGCTATCCGTTTGTCATCGGCGGTCTGCCGGCTAAGAAGAGCTTTCATCTGCTCGCGTGGAATAAAGACCAGCAAGGAAAGATAGGAGTATTGACGGACGTCAGTACCGACGATCAAGGCGTGCTGCGGGTAACCATTCCGGCACAAAGTGTTGTGGCCGCGACGACATTGGCCGTAGATATCAGCGACATTCCATAAAAATGAAAACAGTGAAAAAACGTACTGGATATATTCTGATCGGATTATTATTATTGGCAGCATTGCCCGGTGTGTCGCAGGATTCTTTGCCGGCGACGACGCCGCGGGTAAAGCCCGGTTCCTTTCCCGTCTCCGTACAATTTTCGCCCGTCCCATCGGGCAAGGGCTGGCATGATGAAGTGCCGCCGCTGACAGACCAGACGATGGAGGAGACCATTCAGAATATCATCCTGCATGGTTGCACCGACATCGCCGCGGGGGAGTTCTCGGCGGGAGTCGCCAATAAAAACGTCTTTGCCTACGCGCAAAAGTTGGGCATGAAGATCGACTGGACGACCAACGGCGTTCAGCTCTTCAAGCGCAATGATCCGCCGGCGCATAGCGTTTATTCACCCGAATATATCGCCGAAGTGAAAAAGCGTATCGGGCCCGTATTGGGGGATGTCAAAAAACTGGAACATCCGAATACTATTTTCCCTTTTATGGACGAGCCTTTCCATGCAGACACGACGTCATTCGATTACAGCCCGGCTACGGCGGCAGGATTTAAAAAGCAATATGGCTATACCATGCCTGCCAGCTATGCCGCTGCAAAGAGCGATCCCCGGAAACATCTCGATTTCGTCAATTTCCAGTCGGCCACCTTTGCCGTGGCCTGGAGGCAGATCTACAAAGAAGTGAAGGCCTTCGATCCGCGGCCACAGATCGTCATGACGCACGACAGCCACAGTACCATGGGCGGCGGCGTCGAGTCGGATTCAAGAATGGCCGTAGACGACATTTTTCATTGGGGCGGTGATTTTGCGGATATGTTCCTGTACGATATTTATCCGTACACGATGTTCGACTACCGGTATGGCGAATATGGCCGGCTGCCGAAGCCGCGGATCAGCCAGACACACTATACCATGGCCCAGATGCGCAATCTCACGACTACCTATCATAAGAAGCTGGGTTTTTGGCTGGGCACCTATAATGAAGGATGGTTCCGCCGGTACATGAATTCTGAGATGGAGAAGGAGTATTGGGGGGAACGCGAGCTTGCGTATACCGCTATCGCCAACGGCGCCGATTTCCTGATCACGGGGATCAACATTCCGCAGGATGCCCGGCATTGGGATGATTTCGGCAGGGGCATGCGGGCGATCCAGAAAGTTGGGGCGGAGATCCTTTCGGCGCCAAAGGTGAAATCCCGGGCCTGCTTCCTGTTTCCGCGGACCCAGTATGTGCAGATGAATGAAGAATACTTTAATGTCGGACTTAGCTTTGAGCTCTGTCTGCGGGCTTTCGGGGAAATGGATATCCTCCACGAAGAGCAGATCAAAGATGAAAACCTGGATGGATACGATATATTAGTATTGGCCGATGTCAAGATGCTGCCGGCTTCCGTGGCCGAATGTATTGCGCGGTTTGTGCAGAAGGGCGGCATCGTCCTCGCCGATTGCGTTCCCCAACTGGATGAGTATGGCCGCCCCCTTTCAACGATGAGCAGGCTATTCGGCGTCAGCAGCGCTTCCACGGATAGGGTCTTACAGAAAGGGCAGTGGAATCCCTTTTCGATGCTGCCGCCGCAATGGGCACATGGACTGAAGACGCCGCCTCCGGCACCCGTCAAGACGTTTGCAAAAGCGGCCGGCATGGCTTATGGCAATTCCTATGATCTTACGGTCGTCACCCCTCGCAACTGCAAGGTCTCGGATGGCCATACCGTCTTCAGCATGGATTCCGGCGAGCCGGCGCTCATACAGAAAGATGTGGGGAAAGGAAAATCCTATCTCGTTGGTTTTTGTCTGCAGGATACCTATTTCCAGACCTTCGCCGCCGGCGATTCAGGGTCGCGGGCGCAGCTGTATCAGCTGGTGCATGACATCTTTGCCGATACGAAGGTGCGTTCCCATGCGTATTCCTCCAATCCCGATATGGAAGTAACCGTTCGTGGCAATGATAAAGAAGCCTTCGTCTTCGTCATCAATCATGAATCCTCCCATGCTACTGCCGATGTTACCCTCGCCGACCTGGGATTCCCCGTGGGCTCGATCACCGATGTCGAGTGGGGCCGGCCTGTGGCATTTACAAAAGACGGCGATCTGACCAAGTTTACCATCATGGCAGTGGAGGGCACGCCCACCGGCGTGACGAGACTGCTGAAAGTGACGCCTGCGAAAAAATAACTTATGAAAGCGATCGTCTCCTTCTGTCTTCTTCAACTAACGGGGCTGTTGGCAGCGGCCCAGATAACCGTGGGCGATGGCTCGGTAGAATACCTCACCAATCCCGTCGGCATCGATACGCGTGAACCGCGGCTTTCCTGGATCATCAGGGGGAATGAAAGGGGTATCCACCAAACAGCCTACCAGCTCTTTGTTGCTTCTTCGCCTGAAAAAGCCAATGAAAAAGGAGCGGACATCTGGAATTCCGGGAAGATCGCTTCCGACAGCTCGGTAGGGGTGGTATTCGCCGGCGGCCCGCTGGTGTCCGCAAGAAGATATTTTTGGCGGGTCCGGGTATGGGATCATAGAGGCGACTCGGCTACGATGGCCGAACCCGCATACTGGGAAATGGGTTTGTTGACGAAGGAGGATTGGAAAGGCGAGTGGCTTAGCGCGCCGAAAGTATACGACTGGCAGCAGTTTGTCACAGCGCGAAAGGCGGCCATAAAGGCCGGGACGGAAGAAGCCCCGGACCCCGCCCCCGAATTCAGAAAGACATTTACTTTTTCAAAGCCGATCGCGCAGGCAAGACTCTACATTTCGGGTGTAGGGTACAATATCCCCTATATCAACGGCCAAAAGGTGGGAGATCATGTGCTCGATCCCGCTTTTACACGGTATGATAAGACTGTTCTTTATTCCACCTACGATGTCACATCCGTATTGCATCCCGGCGAAAATGTCCTGGGAGTAGCGCTGGGCAATGGGTGGTATAACATGATCACGAAGGCCGTATGGGGATTCGATCATGCCTCCTGGCGAAATGCGCCGGCGGTCATCGCGCAATTAGAGATCGTCTTCCGTGACGGCACCCGCACCATCGTCTCCACGGATGAATCCTGGAAGGTGGCGCCAGGGCCTACTGGCTTCAACAGCATCCGGCAGGGGGAAAGTTATGATGCGAGAAAAGCAACGCCGGGATGGACTAGGGCGGGGTTTGATGACGGGCAATGGCTCCGGCCCGTAGTGGTCGCAGGTCCTGCGGGGGTGCTGAGGGCGCAGATGATCCAGCCGGTCAGGATAACGGATACGCTTATCCCAAAATCGATAACCGAACCAAAACCTGGCTTCTATGTTTTCGACATAGGCAGGAATATTGCCGGGTTTGCCGAGCTGCGGATCGATGCGCCGGCGGGCACCGAAATAACCATGAAATACGGCGAAAGGCTATTCGCGGACGGAACAGTAGACCAGCGGGATATAGCCCAGCACGTGGAGGGGGGAATAGTACAGACCGATAAATATATCTGCAAGGGTGGGGGCGTCGAGACCTGGCATCCCGCTTTTTCCTACTACGGATTTCAATATGTGGAAGTCAGCGGATTGCCCGCGAGGCCGGACCGGGCGACGATCACGGGGATGACGATCCATACGGCATTCGAGCCAGCGGGAAATTTCCAGTGCAGCAATGAGCTTTTCAACAAGATCCAACGAAACGCCATTGCCTCCTATGAGAGCAATTTTATGGGTTATCCAACCGACTGTCCGCAGCGGGAGAAGAACGGGTGGACGGCGGATGCGCATCTGGCGGCGGAGATGGGGTTGTATAATTTCAAGGCGGAGAATGGATACAGCAAGTGGTTGGGAGATATTGCCGACGAGCAGCGGCCGACTGGAGAGTTGTCGGCGATCGTACCTTCTTCCGGCTGGGGTTATTTTTGGGGGAATGGTCCCGCCTGGGATAATGCGATGGTGCTGATCCCCTGGTACCTGTACGAATATGCGGGCGACCGGCGGATCGTGCGGCAGCTATATCCGCATATCAAGCGATATGTGGACTATCTGG
>DASYSV010000244.1:0-10370 GCA_036010185.1 Puia sp. | reverse complement strand
GAAATCCATCCGCTGCTGCGCGGAGACGTTCGCCACTATCAGCGCCAGTCCCGCGGCCAGTACCAATTTTTTCATATCGAAGTGATCTTGATTACATAGGCATATTCGCTGGTCATCCGGTTGGGGTCGAATGCCGGCATTGTGATCTTCAGGTCCCTGCCCTGTTGCGTCCACTTCAGGTTCTGTTTCGTCTCCAGCAGGCTGACCTGTGCACCGGCCGGCAACACGAGGTCTTTCACGACGAACGGAGCGCTGCCTCCCGGCCATTTCGGCAAGAGCACATATAACGCCTTCTGTGCAGGGTTATAGGTGAAAAAAGATTCCTTTACGGCAAAGCCGGGATCGGGATCGATGGTCAGCTTCAGCAGAAGATCGCCTCCGCCGCCTTTTGGCGGTTTGTAATCGGTGCGCCCGGGTCCCCATTGCGAAGCGGTTTTCCACCGGACGGCGCCATAGATGGCTTCGTTGTTGATCTTCATCCAGTGCCCTATCTGCAGCAACCGTTCTTCCATAATGGGCGGTATCTTGCCGTGCGCGTCGGGACCGATATCGAGCAGGAAATTCCCTCCGCGGCTTACCTTATCGATCAGTTGCAGCACCAGTGAGCGGGCGGAATTATAATCCCATGAATCTTCGGCGCGGTTGTAGCCGTACGAATAGCCCATGCCGCGGCTTTCTTCCCAATAATGATCCTTGAAATCCAGATCGGGCTGGTACTCCGGCGTATATACCCCGCCGTGATGGAACCGGATTCCCCTGCCCCAGCGGTCATAGGTGACGACGCGGTCCTTCACGGGGCTTTCATTGTACAGCCATGCCAGGAACTCGCGGCTGCGGAAGGTAGTGTCGCTGTCCTCCCAATCTCCGTCGGTCCAGAAGACGTCGGGCCGGTAGGTATTGACCAGGTCCTTCATCTGCGGCCACATATACTCCCGGACATAGCGCGACCTGTCATTCAGCCACAGCGGATTATACCACTCATATAGCGAATAGTACATCCCCGGGTGCACCGAAGTCTTGCGCAGCGCGCGGAACAGATCGCCCAGCAGATCGCGATGCGGCCCCGCCACTCCCGCATTCCAGGGGAAGTTCCATGCCAGCGAGGTAGCGGCGCTCGGCCAGTTGGCCCATCCGTCATGATGCTTCGAGGTGAGAACAACGTATTTCGCTCCCGACTGTTCGATTACATGCGCCCATTCGTCGGGGTTATACAGCTCGGCCTTGAACCGGTCCGCCAGCTGGTAATACGTCAGATCGCCGAATACTTCCTTCTGATACCGGATGCGCGCCGTATCGTTGTTGCGCAGACCGTTCTGGTACCATTCCGCATACTGCCCCACCTTACTGTATCCCGGCACCGAATAAACGCCCCAATGAATAAAGATCCCGAATTTGGCGTCTTTGTACCATTGCGGCACCGGCCTTTTGTCCAGGGATTCCCAGGTGGGCTTGTAGTCCTGCGCCCAGCACTGCACTCCGGCGGCAATTGCGAGCGCCAGCAATAAGGTCTTTTTCATTCGGCAGTTTTTTTTCGAAGATAAAAGTTCTTTTTAAGTAGTGGGGAAAGTATTTTAAATTTATGGTATGACAGAACAAGAGTACAATGAATCTATGGAAACATTGCGCGAGTCACGGAGGAAGGCGCTGCGTTCCAAGGCCGCTGCAAGAAAATTTCTTAAGGATGCCGGAGTTCTTCATCTTCTTGTTCCGATTGACAAACCCGGCAAAAAGAAAAAAACGAGCACACGCCTTCCGAAGTCCCGCTAAGTACCATTTGATTAATTATTTGATATGTATCCCATAAGACCAGGGTTGCCAGAAATTGCCTGTCGATCGGCCAACAAGAGACTCTAACGACCTGCTGATAAGGGAACTGGATTGCAGCGTCGGTGAATACTTGCATATGCACCGTGCCCGACATGGCGAACCTCCCTTCGACTCCGTCCGCGGTGTCTTCGTCGAAGGCCGCGAACTCTATCCCGGCGCCGGCTTTCAGGACAAAAACCACATCCAGATATGCATCCGCAATCCTAATTGCATAAGAAGCTTCTTCCTCCCCCGCAGGGAGACCCGCTGGCCCACGGCCGCCTAAAGCAAATCTTAGAATTTTATCTTCTCCGGCAGATACCTCGCCACGAGGTCCTCATAATATGGCCGGAGCGCATTCCAGTCCGGCGGCACCGGGTTCTTCGAATAAAGATCGTAGGGATTGAACAACCTGACCCATTTGAACATTTCCCTGTCATGGTCATCGAGCAGGTGGTCATAGGCCTCTTCACGGTGCTGCGAATAGAAGGAATGATAACGCAGCATATATAAGGCCGGCTCCGGCAGATAATCTTTCAGCATGTGATACACGTATTCGTCATGACCCCAGGAAAGATCGACATTGCGCAGACCGCAGCCGTGCGAGTAAACGCCGTATCTGGTCTGGTACCGGGGATCGCTTACATCGGGGTTAGCCGCAAAAAATTCGGGATACACGATCTTGTCGCTCCACGCGCAACCCACGGGGAAGGTATCGCCGACGACGGCCCATTGGGGCTCGCCGAAAAGACAGAGCACCTTGCCCATGTCGTGAAAAAGACCCGCCAGCACCATCCAGTCGGGATGGCCGTCCGCACGTATGGCTTCGGAAGTTTGTAACAAATGTTGGAACTGATCGAGATCGGTATCGGGGTCGCTGTCATCCACCAGCTGATTGAGGAATTCGAAGGCATCCCATACCGACATCTCTTTTCTGCCGAATGACAGGAATTCGGCTTTCTTTTCCTGCACGAACGCATAGGTCTGGTAGGTATGATTCAGCCGGTAGAACTCGCGGACGGAATCACGGCCCGGCGATTCGTAGTTGCGGTATTCCTCCGTCGTCTTGCCTTTGGCGATCGTCCCCGGTTCGGGATAACGCTCGAGGAGATCATCTTCCCATACGTCGAGGGAAGGCAAAGGATTCGTTTCGGCGTCGCTCAGCGGTTTGGATGATTGATTCATGAGGTCAGTTTGATGCCATAAGTTAATGAAAATTGTCCGTTGTGGCAAATCGGTGGGGGCGGCAGTCCGTTGCGGCAGATCGGTGGGGGCGGCAGTCCGTTGTGGCGACACCCCCCTATTTACGACTTCCAGGGTTCATGGCCGAAACGCTGCAGCAGTTGCTCGATCTCCGTCTTTATCCTGCTGCGGGGTTGCCACTGCAGCGTGGCAAGGATACCGGGTCCTACTTCGGCGCCACCGGTCAGCAACGCTTCGATCACGCCGACGTTATCGATCTTTTTTTCGGGCCAGGTATGCACGGGATCGCGATGACGGATAGCCCATAGCGCCATTCCCAGCGGGGTGCCTCCGTATTGGTTACGCGATTCGAGCGGTGCGCCCCTTTTGATCAACAGCCTTATCGTTTCCAGGTGGCCACCCAGCAATGCCATATGCAGGGCCTGCATCCCGTTGATGGTTTCCCCCGGATCGGCGCCGTGATCCATCAGGTATTCCACCACGGTAGAATGACCATATTCGCTCGCCCAATTCAGGGCCTCGCCCAGCTGATTTCTTGTCGCACTCTTCTTCAACCCCCCGTCCTCGTCGAAAAATGTTTCCACCACGTCGAGCCTGCCCACGCCGGCCGCTCCTTCCAGATCGAGATACGCTCCCCTTCTCGACAGATAGGCCGCTGCTTCGGGCCGGCCGTTCGCCAGGCAACCATTGACGATGTATTGTTGATTGCCGGCCGCGTCGGGCATGTCGAGAGAGGCGCCGGCGACGATGAGCCTGTCCAGCAGGGGAATGAGCTCCCCCGCCCTGGCCGGGTGGATACTCGTCGCCACCAATCCGAGCGTCGTCACTCCGCCACCATACATATCCGCCTTCGAGTCGACTTCGGCCCCGGCCGCCAGCAACAGGTCCAGCAAGGCCACCGCGTTCTTCGGGTATTCCTCCCGGTAATATTCGACGCCGTTGGCGGCGATATAATGCAACAGGGTGGCGTGATGTCTGCGCATGCTTCGGAGCCGCACCAGCGAAGGATAGAGCCGAAGGAGGGCGCTCAGCGTGGCAGCATTGCCGGAAAGAAGGGCTTCCGCCGCGGCCTCGAAGGAAGACACCCGGCTCCCCGGCGAGGAAGCTTCATCCGCCCATTCTTCGAGATGCGGCCAGCTTTCGTGGTAATACCAATCCGCCATGGAGAGTTGAATATCGGCGAGCGTGACGGGCATTGGGTTGTCTTCTCCAGCCGCCAGACGCCGCAATCGGGGATGGTGTTCATCGATCAGGGCCCTTACTCCGGCATCGCCTGCCATATACGCCGCAAAAAGCTCTTCCGCCTGGCGCCGGTATTCTTTAATCCCGGCGATCACTGGCAGGTGAAGGCTTGCCGATTTGACCATACTGAAAAGTTAAGCAATAAAATCCACAAGTGCTCAATACGAAAAGAATGATAACCGGCAACACCTGATAGCGAAAAACACTGGGTGAAGCCACGATGCAAAAACTGGCATTAGCGAGCAGATATGCCGACCCCAAACGCAGACAGCCGGAAAATAACGGGTGCAGGTCCCGGCGAACGCGGGAGGATAGGAATACCACCACGATCACTATAAAGACGATGTTCAGTGCCAGGTAGACTGCAGGCATCGGTGCTAAAAGCCTGCCCTGAACCGTAGCGGACAATACCTGCGGTCGCAAGGTCTTATAATGAAACCAGTCCCGGGCCACCGGGTCGACTGTCTCGTGACCCTCATTATAAACGGCGAAAACATCCAGCGGCGACCAGAAGAAACCCACCGCGCTTGGCCACATATAATAGCGGACATACGCCCATGGATGCCGGCGGATCAGGAAGTAGCCGTATTGCGTAAATACCGGCGCCACCCGATTCCAGGCCGTAAAATAATCCGTTGCAGTGTGCCGGCGATATTCGGCAAGATAAACATGAAGCGGCGAGTTCCCTACCCACATGTATTCGGTGGTTGCCGAAGGTCCCCGGTCCCGCAGCGAGGGTCCCATCTTGTCGAAATACGCCCGGACGTCCTCCTCCAGCCGAAGACATTCCGGCGAGGGAAGACCGGTGGTATCGGTATGAATATAAGGGTACATATTCATTGCGTTGCTGGCGATCTGCCAACCGCTGAATGCCGAAAATACCGGCGCACCTGTCTCACGAAAGGTCGTTTGCCGCACAAGCGAAATGCTAAACGCAATGACGCCGATGCTGCCGGCCACACCCGCCAGTTTCAGGACAGGCTTCGCCTTTTTCGCCAGCAGCACGGTCAATGCCGACACGGCGGGATAATACATGGCCAGGTACCGGAGATGAAAGATCACGAACAGCAGGATGATCTGCACGATCAGCCACCGCCATGACGGTCTTCTCAACAATTCCAGCAGCACTATCAGCCAGACCAGGCTCAGGGCGATGAACAGGGCGTCGCTCGAAACGTAGTTGCAGGTGTAGGGGATCAGCGGGTTCAGGATAAGAAAAGCAAACAGGACCCTCAGGGTACGTTCGCTCAGACTGCACCATCGCCGCAGCCAAAGGATCAGTCCCAATGAGGCTGTCTGCACCAATACATATTGGAGGGTCACCAGGAAAGTGTCTGAAGCCCATATCCAATGAACCGCCCGGAGAAAGATCGAATACCCGATGGGACGGTAACCGATAGCATCATGTGCCGCGGCTGCCCCGATATACGAATAGCTATCGGTGAAATAGTCGGCATAGGGATAGCAACATTTGAACAGTATCCACTCCGCGGCCAGGACAGGGAAAAGCCAGGCCCGGTACCCGGCGCGTTTTAACGCTTCTTTGGCTATACGCTGCATATTACTTGCTGATAATTCTCCGTTCTAATTACAATAATTTCCCCGCATCGGCATGAATATTTTTCTACCCGGACTTTAACAGCCAACCATCAAAGTAAAAAATAAGTTTATGTCAGCCCCTGACGCCCCAAAGGCCCGGAGTGGGAATTTTCTTCTCGTGGGAATTACCCTCACGATCTCCATTCTCCTCGAGCAATATTGGATCGCCCGTCTCTTCCCCCAACTGGGTCAGGTGGGTGGTCTCCGCCCGATGATCGTTTTCCTGGACATCCCGCTCGCCCTCCCCAAAATCGACTGGATACCGGTCGGATTCCTTTTCATTTTCTTTTACGGTATGGTCATTTCTTCCGAGCTGAACCACCGGGGTCAGGCTCCCGGCGCGCTGCGAAGAAAAAAGATAGCGGCAGCACTAACGGGATGGTGGCTGCTGCTGATATGTATCCTCGCCGGTGGCGGTCTTTACTCTCTCATTCAGGGCTTTCTACCGAGAGGGGTACGCAATGGCATCGATTCATTCGGGGTCCGCGCCGATATCACCCTCCCCTATCCTTCCGGCGAGCTGGTGCACCTGCATGGAAGCATGATCCTGTTGGTATTTACCGGCTTCGGCATTCGTCTCCTGCTGAAGAAGACTGCGCTGCCGCCGGTGGTGGTGCCTGTCGCTGTCGCGGCGCCTGCGCCGCCGCGGAAAAGATCGCCTGCCAGGGTCGCAACGCCGACGGGCAAAAAAGTCCCGGCTCCTGCACCCAAGTCCCAGCCTGCCACCGCTGCTCCGACCTATCGCCGGATACCGGACACGGTCCACGATCAATATATTACCCCCGAGCCGGCCCCCGATTGTCGCCTGACGACACCTCCCCCGGTAGCCGTTATCCTGCCGAAACCCGGCCCGCGCATCGGCAGCGTCCACCCCTGTATCGTCGCAGGCATGCTCACACCCGCAAAGACCTGAGGTCCCCTGCGTAACCAACGATTTTATATGAACGGTAATTGGCGGGTTGTGGCGGGTCAGCCAAGTTACACATTTTTTCTACCTTACTCCAATGAGAAGACTAACGCTGCTCGTGGTTGCGGCCGCCGTGTGCGGCGCGGTCCTGGCTCAGGACAATACCGGCTATCAATTGCCGCCCAAAGATCTGGCCGACCTGCTGCTCGCGCCACCCACTCCACTCGTCAGCGTGGACCGCAAAGGACAGTGGATGCTGCTCAGCCGTCGCCCCTCATATCCTTCCGTCGAAGAGCTGGCGCAACCCGAGCTTCGCATCGCAGGGCTTCGTTTCAACCCCGGCAACTATGCGCTGAGCAGACAGAACTTCACGAATGGCTTCTCGCTCAAAAATCTCGGTACCGGGCAGGAATACCCGATACAGGGTCTTCCCGTCCCGCTGATGGCGGGTAACATCGCCTGGAGCCCCGGCGAGAGCAAGATCGCCTTCACCAATACCACCGGTCATCGCGTCGATCTCTATGTCATCGACATCGCCACACGCAAGGCGGCCAGGGTAAATGCGACGGCGCTCAATACCATCACAGGCGGAGCCTACCGGTGGATCGACGACAAAACGCTTCTCTACAAGATCATCCTCAAGCCGGCGAATGCCGCGCCGCCAAGACAGCTCGTTCCAAAAGGCCCCGCGATCCAGGAGACCCTGGGCAAATCGGCGCCGAGCGCCACCTTCGAGGACCTGATCCGCAGTCCTTATGATGAGTCGCTATTCGCCTTTTACGGTGAGGCCCGGCTGGTGAAAAATATCGGCGGGGTCGAGACGCCCATCGGCAAACCCGGCATCTTCGTCTCGATAGAAGTCTCCCCCGACCGACGATTTATCCTGTTACGCACGATCCATAAACCCTTCTCCTATCTGGTCCCGGCCAACCGATTCAATGCTACGGTCGCGGTCATCGACGTCACCGGCCGACCTATCAAAACAATCGCCGATCTGCCTTCGGGTGAATCAACGCCCCGTGGTTTCGACAATACCCAGAACCAACCCCGCGACTTCGGATGGCGCGCCGATAAGCCCTCCACTCTCTTCTGGTGCACACCTCTCGACAGCGGTCTGATGCGCAAAAGGATGGAATTCCATGACGCCGTGTACGAGCTCCCTGCTCCCTTCACCGGGGACGCCAAACCCCTGTTCCGGACAAAGCTCCGTTTTGCCGACATCATCTGGGGTAATGACAGCACGGCTCTCGTATTCGAGCTGTTGCGAAGCCGCCAAATGGAACACCTGCTCCGCTTCAACCCCGCGACCGGCGAGACAAGCCTTCTGATCCAACGCAATACGACCGATGCCTACAGTGATCCCGGCGCGCCGGTCCTCATCCGGAATAGGTTCGGAGAACCCGTACTGCGCACGGTCGACAACGGGACCCGGCTCCTGCTCAACAATCCTGTCGGCAGCTCGCCGGACGGCGACCGGCCCTTCCTGTCGAAATTCGATCTGGGCTCAGGACATAACGACATCGTCTGGCGGTGTCCTTCGGGCCGTTTTGAATTCATCAGCGAGGTGCTGGACGCCGACAGGCTCATCCTGCTCAGCAGGGAAGAGAGCCCACGCGAGGTGCCGAATTATTATATCAAAGACCTGTCTTCCCATACCGCCGACAAACCCGTCACGTCTTTCGTCAATCCCTACCCGCAGCTGGAGGGTATCACGCGTGAAAAGGTCCACTACAAACGCGCCGACGGGGTCGACCTCACCGGCGACCTTTATCTTCCGAAAGGTTACGACGCGGGACGCGACGGCCCCCTGCCGGTGCTGCTATGGGCCTATCCCCGCGAATTCAATTCCGCCGCCGATGCGGCGCAGGTGCGCGGTAGCCAGTTCCGTTTCACGACCATCAACTGGGCCTCCCCCGTATTCTGGGTGATCCGCGGCTATGCCATACTCGACAATGCCGAGATGCCCATCGTCGCGACCGACAGCTCCAAAAAGCCCAATGACGATTTCGTCGACCAGTTGCGACTGAATGCCGAAGCCGCCATCCATAAACTCTCGGCAATGGGCGTCGGGGATAGCAACCGCGTGGCCGTAGGCGGTCACAGCTACGGGGCCTTCATGACGGTCAACCTGCTGGCGCATACCAAACTGTTCAAAGCGGGCATCGCGCGCAGTGGCGCTTACAACCGGAGCCTGACGCCGTTCGGCTTCCAGAACGAAGACCGCACTTACTGGGAAGACCCCAAATTGTATTATGACATGAGCCCTTTCAGCTACGCCGATAAGATCACTACCCCGCTACTGCTCGTGCATGGCGAAATGGACGACAACCCGGGGACCTTCCCTATCCAAAGCGAACGGCTCTACAATGCGATAAAAGGACATGGCGGTACGGTCCGTTATATCGTCCTCCCCTATGAGGCACACGGATATCGCGGCCGGGAAAACCTCCTGCATCTTTTGTACGAGGAAAACGCGTGGCTCGACAAATATGTGAAGAATGCACCCCGGCAGCCGGCCGGCGCCGACACCCACCGGCAGAAAGCCTTCTAGGCCGTCAAATCGGGCTGTTCATCGCACAAACGCTGCCGAACAGCGAAGAATCACGGCGCCGGATGGAAAAAAATTTACCTTTAGCGTCAATTGGCAGAAGCGTCCATCCATACGACACCAGCGACGGAGAGCACCTTCATCTCCGCAGACATCCGCAATTCCGGTCTGCTGCGACGGCGCTGGCTTTATCACCTGGCTTTCTGGGTGCCCTATTTCGGGTTGTTGGTCATTTTCTATCTCAGTCTCCACATGACGATGACCACCTCGCTCTTTACCATCGTTTTTTTCACGGTCGTGATCGAGGCTGGCTTTTCCTATTTCAATCTGTACGTGCTCATTACCCGCCTGCTTTTTGCCCGGAGATATTTATTCTACATACTGGCCTTTCTGCTGACTGTGATGGCCTGCTCGGTGGCGGTTCTCCTCATGGAAACGGTCGTTGTCCGATGGATCGCCCATGAACCTGCCGCGGCTTACGCACTATGGATGCCCAAGAACATCATAGTCGGGACCGTGATGGGCGTCTATGTGCTCGGGCTGACCACAGGTATAAAATTCGCCAAAGACGCCCTCCTCGATAAGGAACTTCGAAAAGAGCGCGAGAAACACTATCTCGAGACCGAGCTGAAATTCCTCAAATCCCAGATCCAACCCCATTTCTTCTTCAACACGCTCAACAATATCTATTCGCTGACCCTCAATCGATCCGAGCAGGCTCCGGAAGTCATTCTCAAGCTCTCGGATATCATGAGCTATATTCTCTATGACTCCACCGCCCCTCTCGTACCTCTGGCAAAAGAGATCGACTATCTGCGGAACTATGTAGACGTCGAGCAGCTGCGCTTCGGCAACCGCCTCTCGGTGTCGTTCCACATCGATGGTCCCGTCGATGCCGCCGAAATTCCACCGATGATCCTGATCCTCTTCCTCGAGAACAGTTTCAAACACGGTGTCAAGAACAATATCAGCCGCATCCATCTGGCCATCGATCTGCGCCTGGCCGACGGGTATCTGCATTTCCAGGTGGAGAATCCTGCCCCGGAAGAAGAGACCACCGGCGAA
>DASYSV010000225.1:0-13532 GCA_036010185.1 Puia sp. | reverse complement strand
GGTTTCGATAAGAATGCGTTGTATCTGCGCGAGCTGGACGCGTTGGGGTTCGGGTTCGTGGAGATCGGGACGGTGACGCCCCGGGTGCAGGAAGGGAATCCGCGGCCGCGGCTGTTCCGGTTGCCGGAGGACCAGGGGTTGATCAACCGGATGGGTTTCAATAATGACGGAGTGGAGGCGGTCGCGGCGCGGGTCCGCGCCTGGAGGTCTTCGCGGGCGGGCCGAAATTCGGGGTTGATCGTCGGCGGTAATATCGGGAAGAATAAGGTCACGCCGAATGAGGACGCGTGGAAGGACTATGAGATCTGTTTTCGCGCATTGTACGACGCGGTGGATTATTTCGTGGTAAATGTGAGCTCACCGAATACGCCGGGATTAAGGGAGTTGCAGGAGAAGGATTCGTTACGGAAGATTTTGGTCAATTTGCAGGGTGTGAATCGCGAGATGTCGGGGGTCTTGCGCGTTCGGCCACGGCCCTTGTTATTGAAGATCGCGCCGGATCTTTCTTCTTCTCAATTGGATGACGTTGTCGATCTGGCAGTGGAGATCGGCCTGGACGGATTGGTGGCTACGAATACTACGATAAGCCGGGACGGACTATTGACGTCTGCCGGGCGCGTTGCCGAAATTGGCGCGGGGGGCTTGAGCGGGGCGCCGGTCCGCGAGCTGTCCACGGAGGTGGTACGATACTGTTGTGCCCGGTTGGGCGGGCGGATACCGGTGATCGCGTCGGGCGGGATATTCACGGTGGCGGATATGCGCGAGAAGCAGGGCGCGGGCGCCGTGCTGGTGCAGGTGTGGACAGGGTTTATTTATGAGGGGCCGTTCGTGGTGAGGAGGATATGCCGGTGAATCCCCTATTTTTGTGCGGCTTAACCGACCGTGCATGCATCAATTGTTCAGCTGGGACTCGCTGGTGAGTCTCGTCACGCTTATCGTACTGGAGATCGTCCTGGGGATCGACAATGTGATCTTCGTCTCGATCATCATCGGACGCCTTCCTTCTCATCAACAGCTGGCGGCCCGACGTGTATGGATGGTCGCCGGCAGCCTGGTCCGCAGCGGTCTCCTCCTGGGGCTGGGCTGGCTTGTCACCAGCGGTAACACGAAATTGTTCTCTCTGGCGGGGTACGGGTTCAGCACCCGCAACCTCATCATGACCGCGGGAGGGTTATTCCTCTTATATAAGACCGTCAGGGAGATCCATGAGAAGCTGGAGGGCGACCCGCAGGAAGGCGAGGAGGCGACGGATGAAGAGAACCCTTCGTTTTGGGGACTGGTCGCTCAGCTCGTGCTGGTGGATACGGTCTTTTCCTTCGATAGCATCGTCACGGCGGTGGGGCTGGCGCAGCAGATCGCCGTCATGATCACGGCGGTGGTCCTGGCCATGATCCTGATGTTCTTTTTTTCGCGAAGCATCGCGAATTTTATCAACCGGCGACCTACCGTCAAGATCCTGGCCTTATCCTTTTTGCTGATGATCGGTTTCAGTCTTCTTTTCGAGGGACTCGAGCCGTTGCATCACATGCATATCGACAAGGGGTATATCTATTTCTCGATGGCGTTTGCCTTCGGGGTCGAGCTGCTGAATAGCCGGGTAAGAAAAAAATAAGCTATATTCATCTTCCTAAAAACTGCTACATATGCCCGCGACCGATGCACGTATCGACGCCTATATCGCCAAATCCGCCGATTTTGCCAAACCCATTCTGAATCACCTGCGCAAGCTCGTCCATAAGGCCTGTCCTGATGCTACCGAAACTATCAAATGGGGGATGCCATTCTTCGAGACCAGCGGTTCGATCCTCTGCAATATTGCCGCTTTCAAAGAGCATTGTTCGTTCGGACTATGGAATGCACCTTTACTGAAAGACCCGGAGGGCATCCTTCAGGTGAAGGACAAGAATGCCATGGGGCATTTCGACCGGATCACCTCGCTGAAGGATCTGCCGGCAGATAAGATCATCATCGCGTATCTGAAAGAAGGTGCTTCGCTGAATGAGAAGGGGGTAAAGAAACCGGTGGCAAAAAAAGCGCCTAAGCCGGAATTACCGGTACCGCCGGAGCTCGCCGCGGCGCTGAAAAAAAACAAAGCGGCGAAAGCCGCATTCGAGGGTTTTTCACCCTCGCATCGCAGGGAGTATATCGAATGGATCGTAGAGGCAAAGACGGATGCGACGAAAGAGAAGCGTGTCGCCACTACGATCGAATGGCTGGTAGAGGGCAAGTCGAGGATGTGGAAATACCAAAAATGAGATTACGCTATACAAAGTAAGGTAGCGGCGACGACGCCGGCTGTTTCGGTGCGAAGCCGGTTGGGACCAAGGGTGACGGGGATGAAGCCGGCCGCCAGTGCATTTTCAATTTCTTTTATGGAAAAGTCTCCCTCCGGTCCGATGAGGATGAGGGAATGGTCCGCTTGGGGAGTGTCGGTGAGACTGACTGTCGGACACGGGGCTTCGAGACAGTGTGCGATGTAGCGATTTCGGATGGTGGAATTTGGCAGGAGATCGGCCAGGGGGATCGGAGCCGCCAGATCGGGCAGCCAGGCCTGTTGCGACTGGAGAAGGGCGCTGACCGCAATCTGCTGAAGACGGTCGTGCCGGATGGAGGGACGTTCGGTACGTTCGCAGACGAGGGGAATGACGGCGCTGACTCCTATTTCGGTCGCTTTTTCCAGGAACCATTCGAAACGGGACGCATTTTTGAGCGGGGAGATGGCAATGGTCACTTTTCTTTCGGGCGGAGGCTGGAAGGTGGCCGTCAGGATGGAAACACGGCATTTCTTTTTGTGATCGTCGATGATCTCCGCCGTGAGCAGGGCGCCTTTGCCGTCCGTAAGACGCAGCGATTCTCCGGGTTTCATCCGGAGCACCTGGACAACGTGCCGCGAATTGCCCTCATCCAATATAAGTTCCTGTTGGTCAGCAACATAAGCGGTAATATAAAAGAAGGGCAAGGCCATAGAATCAGAATGGCGTCTCATCGTCATCCACGGGCAGATCCTTCATCCGGCTGCCGGCCTGGATATAGAGCCGGGCGCCTCCGCCTTCATTGTCCTGGACTGGCTTCCAGTTGCCGCCGCCTGGCATGCCGATGCCGCCGAAATCGTCGTCACCGTATTCAGTGAATTTCTGGATGTGAAGCAGGGCGCGCAGCTTGATCGTCTCCAGTGAGCCATTACGATGCTTGGCGATCTTGACATGGGTCTCGCCCTTATTGCTTTCGCCATTCTCATTAGCGGTGATGCCGTAATATTCGGGGCGATAGAGGAACATGACCATATCCGCATCCTGCTCGATGGCGCCGGATTCACGCAGATCGCTCAGCTGTGGTATCTTCTCTCCTTCTTTGCGGGATTCGACCGCGCGGCTCAGCTGGGAAAGGGCGATGATGGGCACCTGTAGTTCCTTGGCCAGACCCTTCAGGTCGCGGGAGATGCGGCTGATCTCCTGTTCGCGGTTGCCATTTTTGTTATCCCCGGCGCCACTCATCAGCTGCAAATAATCGATGATGATGCAGCCGACATGATGTTTGTTCTTCAGACGGCGGCATTTGGCGCGCAGCTCGAAGATATTCAATGCGGGCGTATCGTCGATGAAGATAGGCGCCTTGGCCAGCCGGTCGATCCCCTTTTTGTACAGCTGTTTCATCTCATGCTCTTCGAGCCGGCCCCGGGCGATCTTTTCCATGAAAATCTCCGATTCGGCACTCAGGATCCGCTGAACCAGCTGGGCGGAGCTCATTTCCAGGCTGAAAAATGCCACGGGTGTCGGTTTGGTCGGATGGAGCGCCGCGTTGCGTGCGAGATTGAGCGCAAAAGCCGTCTTACCGACGGCGGGTCTCGCGGCGAGGATGATCAGGTCGGTACTCTGCCATCCGTAGGTCACCTTATCGAGACTGGCGAAGCCGCTGGGCACGCCGGTGATCTCGTCCTGTCTGTGACGCAGGTCTTCGATACGTTGAATGGTCTTGACCAGTACGGTGTCGATGCTGTCGAAATTCTTACGAAGGTGGTTGTTGGTGATCTCGAAAAGTTTGCTTTCCGCGTCATCGAGCAGATCGAAAACGTCGGTGCTGTCTTCATAAGCCTCCCCGATGATCTCGCCGCTGATACGGATGAGCTCGCGCTGGATGAATTTCTGCAGGATGATACGCGAGTGCGTTTCGATGTTGGCGGTAGAAACGACAGAATTGGTAAGCTTGGTCACGTAGTACGGACCACCTACGATATCCAGCTCGGATCGCGTCCTGAGCTCTTCCACGACTGTCAGGATATCGATGGGCTGGCTTTTCTGCGCCAGGCCCTGCATGGCGCGGTAGATACGCTGGTGTCCCTCGAGGTAGAAACACTCCGGTTTCAGGATCTCGACGACGGTATCGAACGCGCTGGTTTCCAGCATTATAGCGCCGAGTACGGCTTCTTCCAGCTCTTTAGCCTGGGGCGGAATCTTACCGTAAACCATGGTACTGAGGTCAACGGGAGGCTTGCGCCTCATTTTTGTCCTGTCTTTGTTTAGATGAAGGTCAGTTAGATCCATAGCGAACCAACGGGAATAATACTTTTAAAAAATATGAGGATTTTGGCTTGACTCAGCTGGCAATCATTACCGAATTGTTACGACAACATGAAGGGAATGTTACCCGTTTCGTCAGGGAGGCGAATATAGACTGCCTGAAACCCCCGGACAATAATTTTCTTTTTGTTTCTTTATCCTTTAGAAATCCACTTGGTTATTCACAGGAAATCGGGGCTTATGCACAGTATTCCGCAACCTATCCACAATTTAAAAAAGTTTTCAATCCTTTCGAGATTAATATTCACACCTCTTGTGCACAAGTATTTGATCGCAAAAATTTTGCCGGGAAGGTGAAACTACAGAATGAGGTTTGACGGGTTTTAAAAGGCCGGCAGAGGGTTAGTCTGCCGGCCAGAATGAGCTGTAGTGCGGTATTCCGGGATATGGAGCGAAAACCCGGTCCGCTGAAATGCTGTCCCTTAGGACTTATTGTCGGGTTTGGAGTCCGGCCGGCCGGGAGGGTGTGGCGGGCGTTGCTGTTGTGGCGCGGGTTTGACGCTGTTGCCTACCGGTCTCGACTGGTTGGAATTTCCGGGTTGCGCATTTGGACGTCCCTGCGGTTGTCTTCCGGATGTCGACTGTTGCTGGGTCAGGGTCGGATTGGAACGAAATACGTGTTGTGGCTGACCATTATTGGGGTTATTCGTCTGGCGGGAAGGCGCTCCGGGAAACGTCGTAGGTCTGCCTTGCTGCGTATTGGCAGGGGGATTGTTTGCCGGAGGGGTATTGGCAGGGGGCGTGTTTACCGCTGGAGTATTGGCGGGTGGCGTGTTAGACTGGGTCGGGTTGCCGGAGCGGTTATTCCAGCCGTTGTGGTTACCGTTGTTGCCGTTGCCATTGCCATTATTTCCGTTGCCGTTGCCATTGTTCCCGTTGCCATTGCCATTGTTCCCGTTGCCATTGTTGCCATTGCCATTGTTGCCGTTACTGTTGTTTACATTGCCGTTGCCATTGTTCCCGTTGCCATTGTTGCCGTTATTGTTATTCCAGCCGTTGTGATTCCCGTTATTGCCGTTGCCATTGTTGCCATTGCTGTTGTTTACATTGCCGTTGCCATTGTTCCCGTTGCCATTGTTCCCGTTGCCATTGTTCCCGTTGCCATTATTGCCGTTATTGTTATTCCAGCCGTTGTGATTGCCATTATTGCCATTATTATTCCGGGTTCCGGCTTCGGAACCGGAGTTGCCCTGTCCGCCGGGATTCCCGTAATTGGTCCTGTTGACCGGCCGAACGTTATTGATCGACTGATAATGAGTCGGCGCATATGCAGGCCGTCCATTATTTCCCTGATTGCCATTGCCGGCGGGGGCCGAATTGACATGCGGACGATAGACCGCAAAACTTCCATTGGTGGCCTGTCCGCCGGGTGTCCGTATCTCGTGGATGGATATCGGGTGCACCTGCGAACCGGAATAACGACCTACCTCGCCCGCATCCGGACCATAACCATAATGACGATTGCGATTATTGTTGATCACCGTCGTGTTGCGGATGATCGTGGTACGATTGATGATCGTGACGTTGTTCGTTTCCCGCACATAATAATTGCCGAGCTGCGGGCTGGAGACGTATTGATGCGGTACGAAACACCAGTAATGCGGCGGAGGATTGTAGCCGCCGTCATAGGCAACGGTCAGGCTGACCGAAGGTCCCAGGGGGGCCCATCCATAATAGTCATCGCTATTACGCCAGGCGACCCAGGCGGGCGCCCATTCATTACCGGGAATCCATTCCCATCCGTATCCGTCTTTGAAGAACCAGCGGCCATAGTGGAAGGCGGCCCATCCCCAGGGGTAGCCGGAATCCCATGTCCATCCTTCATCGGTGTATACCCAATGTCCGTTGGAAGCATAGGGTTTGAAATCCTCCCCCACGCTGGGCATCCAGACATAGCCATATTCGGGATCTTCGACCCATTGGCCGTAAGGGCTCAGCTGATCGTAAAAGGTCTGATAGGAGACGTCCTCCGGGTCTGCGGGCGGCGGTGTCGCAGGAGCAGGCTGAGGAGTGGGTTGCCGGACCACGTAAACGGGTCCGCACGCATGCAGGGCGAGCGCACCGATGCACAGGTAGAGTAGGCGTTTTTTCATATATCAGTTTTTGAGTTAGGTATTGGACTTCAAAACGAATACCTAGTAAATTCAAAACAAAGGTATTAACACAATTCTAACGAATTTCGCGATCGATTATTTCCCCGTCGGCCGTGCCGGAGGGGCTGTTGAACGGAAAGTTACCGATTATTTCCCCGCCGGCCTTACCGGAGGCGGCGTGTTGAACGGAAAGTTGCCGATTATTTCCCCGCCGGCCTTACCGGAGGCGGGGTGTTGAACGGAAAGTTCGGGAAGCAGGGACGGGCAAAAAATTTACCTTTGCGCCAAAAGCAGATCAATGACCATCAGCTACAATTGGCTTTGCGATTATCTACCGGTTGCGATAGAACCCGAAAAACTTTCTAAAATATTGACTTCCATTGGATTGGAAGTAGAGGGGGTGGAAAGATACGAGTCGGTGAGGGGGGGATTGAAGGGGTTGGTCATCGGAGAAGTACTGGAATGTGGACCTCATCCCAATGCGGATAAGCTCCGTTTAACGAAGGTAGGTATAGGCGGGAAAGAGTCCTTATCGATCGTTTGCGGGGCTTCCAACGTCGGGGCGGGTCAAAAGGTCGTGGTGGCTTTGCCGGGAGTAACCATTTATCCGACTAAAGGCGAGCCCCTGACGCTGAAGGTGGCTAAGATCAGGGGCGTGGAAAGTCATGGCATGATCTGCGCCGAAGACGAGATCGGACTTGGTGAGGAGCATGCAGGCATCCTGGTACTTCCTGCGGATGTCGAGCCGGGCACGCCGGCGGAGGACTGGTTCAAACCTTATACTGACTATCTGATATCGATCGGTCTTACTCCGAACCATATGGATGCCATGAGTCATTGGGGGGTAGCCAGGGATGTGTGCGCCTGGCTTTCGCACCATGAGCAGAAGGAATACAGGCCGAAAGAACCGCGGACGGCGGGGCAGGCAGAGGGGCTGGCGTTGGGGCTGGCGGCGGAGGCGGCCGGGTACGCGGCGGGGCAGGCATCGACGGTGAAAGTGAGCATCCTGGACACTCACGGTTGCGCACGGTTTTCCGGCGTCACTCTCAAAGGCATTACCGTCCGGGAATCACCGCGCTGGATGCAGGATCGGCTAAAAGCCATTGGCATCCGCAGCATCAACAATATAGTAGACATCACCAACTATGTCCTGCATGAGATGGGGCAACCGTTACATGCCTACGATCTGAACGAGATCGGGGGCAAACAGATCATCGTCAAACATCTGCCCGAGGGAACGTCCTTTACCACCCTCGATGAAAAGGAGCGTAAGCTGTCGGCGGAGGACCTGATGATCTGCAATGCCGATGGGCCGATGGGTATTGCAGGCGTATTCGGGGGATTGCACAGCGGGATCAAATCCGGTACAACCGATATATTTCTCGAAAGCGCCTGGTTCAATCCCACGGACATCCGTAAAACATCTTTCCGGCTTGGACTGCGCACCGATGCCGCGGTACATTTCGAGAAGGGGATGGATATTTCCGGCACAGTAAATGCTCTGAAACGAGCAGCGCTGCTGATCCTTGAAATGGCCGGCGGTGCGCCGGCTTCGGAGATCGTGGATGTCTATCCCGAACCGGGCCGTATGGAAGAGGTCACGCTGAAGTATGCCTATCTGAGGAAACTGAGCGGCAAGAACTATACCCCCGATGTGGCAAAGAATATCCTGGTTGCGCTGGGTTTCGGGCTGGTGAAGGAAAGTGACGATGAGGTCCGGGTTGCCGTACCCTGGCATAAACCCGATATCAGTTTGCCGGCCGACCTGGTAGAAGAGATCATGCGGATCGACGGCCTGGACAATATCGCCATCCCGAAGACCATCACCATCTCTCCCTCCGTAGAGAAGGACGCTTCTGCGGCCGCGCATCGGACGGCGATAGCGCACTGGCTGGTAGGACAGGGTTTTTATGAAATACTCACCAACTCGATCACGAACAGCGCTTACTTCAGCGAAAGCGAGCTGGAGACGACGGTTAAAATGGTCAATAACCTGAGTGCAGAGCTGGATGTCCTCCGTCCTTCGCTGTTGGAGACCGGGCTGGAGTCCATTGCTTTCAATCTCAATCGCAAGACCAGCGGACTTCGTTTCTTCGAATTCGGCAGGACCTATCGCACCGGTGGAGTCGGCGACTATGTCGAGACGAACCACCTCTGTTTGTACCTCACCGGTCCCGTGCGGGAAGATTCCTGGAAGGGAAAGGGGAAGCCGATGGATTTCTTTTATGTGAAAGGATTGTGCGAACGGTTGTTTGAAGTATTGGGGGTGCCTTTCGCGGGATGGATAGAGCAACCTGTCGCCAAGCTGACGAGCGGACTTTCGGTAAGGTTAGACAAGGATATCCTATTGGAGGCCGGAAGTGTGCGTCCTGAATCGTTGAAGCGGTTCGATATCCGGCAGGAGGTGTTCTATGTCGACATACGATGGGATATCCTGATAGGCAACGCTTCTAAGAGGAAGATCGAGTTTCGCGAGTTGCCGCGGCAGTTGCCCGTTTATCGCGATCTGGCGATGGTCGTTGACAAATCGTTGTCGTATGGCCGGGTGGAAGAGGCGGTCAGGACCGTCAGGCTGGATAAATTGCAGGAAGTGCGTCTTTTCGATATATTTGAGAATGAGGAGAAACTGGGAAAGGGAAAGAAATCGCTGGCCGTCAGCTTTACTTTCCTGGATGAGGAAAAGACGCTGACCGATAAAGAGATCGACGGGATGATCGCGAGGATCATGAGTGCGCTGGAGAAGGAGGTGCAGGCCGAGATCCGGACACAATGATAGAATGAGCGATGGCGGGGGCCCGGGACAAGTAAAAATGAGCGACGATACCAATAATGCAGGTGAAACCGAACTCCGGGTCCGGCGGATCCAGGATAAGTTGCAGCAACTGCTGCGACAACGTGAGTCGTTGCAGAAAGAGAATGGGCGATTGAAGGAGGATATGCGTCAGTTGCAGGCAGACCTGTCGGAGCGCACTACGAGACTGGAGCAATTACAACAGCAGGTAGAGATATTGAGGGCTACAAAAGCAGCCATGAGCGAGGAAGAAAAACGGGCGTTGGAAAAAAGGCTTGCCCAGTACATCCGGGAAATCGACCGGTGTATTGCAATGCTGGGCGAATGATGACCTCAGACGCGTTTGACGAGACGCATTTTCATTTCGTCCTGACCACGTGAAATTTCCAGGGTATACACGCCGTAAGGCAGATCGTTGAGACCGTTCCATGCCAACTCCTGTTGGTCATTTTCAACTTCGGTCTCGAGGGCGCTGCAAACCAGACCGGTGTCGTCTTTGAGAACGGCTTTCAATAGGCATTTCTGTGGATGGTCGACCTGAAAGGTCAGATGGTCGATGAAGACCGGGCTTTTAACTTTTAAGAACATGGCTTTTGTAGTTTTTAGATAGGGTATTGGTGGTAATGCTCGTTGTTTTATAAGGATGGTAGATATTGGCTGTTAATAAAGTGTGAATAAATATAAAACAAGTATTTCAACTATGCAAGAGTTAATTCCAATAAATGTTGTAATAGGCGACCGGACCTACCGGATCAAGATCGAACCCCGGGACGAGGAGGTCGTCCGCAGGACCCTCAAACAGATCAATGATAAGATCATCGAGTTCAAGACCCAGTTTGCCGGCCGGGACATGCAGGATTATATTGCCATGGTCGTCCTTTGGTATGCTACCCTGCCTGCCGGACAGAACGGGGGTATGGGTCCCGACCCCTCGGTCCTGGATGCCCTGGCGCGCATGGAACAGCAGTTGGACAAGGTTTTATGACATTCCGCCCCAGCGGATTTTTAATCGTTATTCCGTATCTTCGCCCATTGACACAAAAAACGGACCAATAAGTTGGTCTTTATGCACATATTAAATTCAATATATAATGTTATATACTGTTATAGCGGCAGTTATAGCCCTGGTCGTGGGAATTGTCGCCGGTAAGCTACTATTCGCGAAGAACACGCGTCAAAAGATAGAGGATGCAGAATCTCAGGCCAAAAAGATCGTCTCCGATGCCCAGACGTCCGCCGAGAGCCTGAAAAGGGAAAAACAGCTGGAAGCCAAGGAGAAATTCGTACAACTGAAGGCGGAGCACGACAAAGAGGTGCTGGACAGGAACCGGAAGATCAATGATTCGGAGGCCCGGATCAAGCAGAAAGAACAGAGTATCAATCAGAAACTGGAAAATCTCGACAAACAGGCCAAGGATAATGACGCGATCAAGGAGAACCTGAACCGCCAGATCGAGGTAGTCAATCACAAACGGACCGAACTGGAAAAGCACCAGGAAGAGCATATCCGCCGTCTGGAGAAGATAGCCGCCCTGACCGCCGAGGAAGCCAAGACGCAGCTGGTGGAGAGCCTGAAACAGGAAGCCCAGACACGGGCCCTGGCGTTGCAGCAGGAGATCATCGACGACGCCAAGCAGAAAGCGAACAAAGAGGCCAGAAAGATCATCATTCAAAGTATCCAGCGGACCGCTGCCGAGCAGGCGATCGAAAATTCCATTACTGTTTTCAATTTGGAAAGCGACGAGATCAAAGGTCAGATCATCGGCCGGGAAGGTCGGAATATACGTGCCATCGAAGCCGCCACGGGCGTGGATCTTATCGTAGACGATACGCCGGAGGCCATAGTCTTATCATCGTTTGACCCGCTGCGCAGGGAGATTGCGCGGCTTTCCCTGCAGCGGCTCGTAGCCGATGGCCGTATCCATCCTGCCCGAATCGAGGAGATAGTTGAAAAAACGCGTAAGCAAATTGAGGAGCAGGTCATGGAGATCGGGGAAAGGACCGTGATCGAGTTGGGTATCCATGGGTTGCATAAGGAGCTGGTGCGTATCGTCGGAAAGATGCGTTTCCGGTCGTCCTATGGACAGAACCTGCTGATGCATAGCCGGGAGGTCGCCAATCTTTGCGGTATCATGGCGGCCGAGCTGGGGATGAATCCCAAACTGGCAAAAAGGGCCGGTCTGCTGCACGATATCGGTAAGGTACCCGACGAAGAAACTGAATTGAGCCATGCCCTGCTGGGAATGAAACTTGCGGAAAAATATGGCGAGAATCCGGCGGTCATCAACGCTATCGGTGCCCATCACGATGAAGTCGAAATGCAATACGTCATTGCGCCCATCATCCAGGCCTGCGACGCCATCAGCGGGGCCCGGCCCGGCGCACGGCGCGAGATCATGCAGCAATACCTGCAGCGGATAAAAGACCTTGAGAATCTGGCGCTTGCATATCCCGGTGTGGAAAAGGCCTATGCTATCCAGGCCGGACGTGAGCTACGGGTCATCGTGGAGGCCGATAAAGTGACCGACGTGGACAGTGACAAGCTGAGCTTCGAGATCGCGCAGAAAATACAGACGGAAATGACCTATCCCGGACAGATAAAAGTTACCGTCATCCGGGAAAAGCGGGCTGTGAACGTAGCGCGGTAATTCACCGGATCCCCGGCGGTGAGCACCGGACGCCGGAGGGAAAAAAGTTTGGACTTTATGGCGATTGTTGCTACCTTTGCCATCCTTTAAAAAGTATTATTATGAACGCTGTAGCCTTTGTACACGAGCAACTGACGGGTAAAAAAAGCCTTCCGGAATTCAAGGCCGGAGACAATATCACCGTCAACTATAAGATCATCGAAGGGAACAAGGAGCGTATCCAGAGTTTCAAAGGTGATGTGATCAAGCGTCAGGGTACGGGGCATACGGCGACGTTTACCGTGCGCAAGATCTCCGACGGCGTTGGCGTCGAGAGGACCTTCCCCCTGTTCTCCCCCAATATCGAATCCTTAGAAATGAATAAGGTGGGACGGGTACGTCGCGCGAAGCTGTATTTTCAGCGGTCTCGTAGCGGCAAGAGCGCCCGTATCAAGGAGAAGAGAATGGCTGTCGGCGATGCTGCCGGCAAGTAGCCAAATTATGTTTTTGTTACGGATTTTTGGTATACCTTTGTAAAGTACCTAAAATGAAGTTATGGGAGATTTATTCAGCGGTCCGCATATTATACTTATCGCACTTGTAGTGCTGCTGTTGTTTGGTGGCAAAAAGATCCCTGAACTGATGCGTGGGCTTGGAAAGGGAATCCGCGAATTCAAGGATGCAAAGGATAATGTTCAGAAGGAGATAGAAGACCACGTCAACGACGACAGAAAGACCACTACAACGACGACGACCACCAAGGTAACGTCAACTCCCGACCACAATTGAAATAATTAGCCGGTCATTAAAGATCTTCAAAGTCTTTATAATAAACCCCGCGTGAATTGCTGCGGGGTTTTCTTTTTTGTAATAATTTGCGCTACTTGTAATTTCAATGAAGCTATTCAAGAGAAGGACCAGGAACGGGGACGATCAGGAGATGTCCTTTATCGAGCATTTGGACGTGTTGCGCGGGCATCTTTTTAAATCGGCCCTTGCTGTCGCCGTCGGAGCGATCGTGATGGCTGTATACAATAAGTTTATCGTTCAGCACATCCTGATGGGCCCGACGCATCCCGACTTCTGGACGTACAAGACCTTATGCGAAGTGGGCCACAAATGGGGGTTAGGCGACAAATTGTGCATGGCCGAGATCCACCTCAGGATGCAAAGCAATGCGGTGGCCGGACAATTCGATACCTATTTCAATATCATTCTCATCGGCGGTTTCATCCTTGCCTTCCCCTATGTCTTCTGGCAGTTTTGGAAATTCACGAAACCGGCCTTGAAAGAGAAGGAGCTCCGGAACACCCGCGGCGTTATCTTTTGGGTCTCGATGTTATTCTTCATCGGTGTGCTCTTCGGCTATTTCATCATCGCGCCCTATACCATTAGCTTCTTTGCCAATTTCTCGCTGGACACCAATATCGAAAATATCTGGACG
>DASYSV010000079.1:0-3862 GCA_036010185.1 Puia sp. | reverse complement strand
TTTTTTTACCGACGATAAAGAACAGATACACGCGCTCGGCCGGCAGGACCGGGGACCTGACCGGCAACGCCATTTCCCTGGTTTGCTCCATCTTATTGACTGCCTTTAAAAATCTGCTGAACTCTATCGGCTTCAAAAGATAATCGATCACATTGAGCTCATAACCCTGCAGCGCATACTCCTGGTAAGCCGAAGTAATGATGATCTTCGGCGGTTTCTTCAGGACCGTGATCAGATCGAGCCCTTTCATCTTTGGCAAATGAATGTCCAGGAACAGGAGGTCGACATCGAATTTCTGCAGGCTCTCCATGGCAAAAAAAGCGTCGCTGCAGCATCCGACAAGGTTCAAAAAGGGCACTTGCCTTATATAGTCCTGCAACACCTCGGCAGCCAATGGCTCGTCTTCCACGATGATACAGTTATAGGTTTGCATATCGCCTCAGGTTAATTTTCAGGAACACTTTAAAAACGGTGGGCTCACATTTTATGGAGACCTCATGCTCTCTGTACAGTAGCTCCAATTGTCTGCGGACATTGCTAAGCCCTATATTTTCATCGTTGGTTTGCTTGCCATTCTCCTCCTTGGTATTTTCGATATAAAATTCCAGGATCCCGTTTTGAAGCACCAATTCAAGATTGATGAAGGATTCGAACCGGCTTTCGCTTGCCCCATGCTTGAATGCATTTTCCACGAAAGGGATCAAAAGAAGCGGGGCTATCGGTTCATTGTCATTGTCGATCTCCCTGACAAAACTCAGCGTAAGCCGGTCATTATACCTTAGCTTCTCCAACTCGATATAATCATCCAGGGTTTTGATCTCATCGCTGATCCTGATCTGCGCATTCCTGGTTTCATAGAGCATGAATCGCAGAAGTTTCGACAGTTTCATCACCACATCCGCGGTTTCATCGGACTTCTTTCGCGCCAATGCATAGATATTGTTCAATGTGTTAAAAAGAAAGTGGGGATTGGTCTGGTTCCTGAGATATTTCAACTCTGTCTCCAGTTTATCCCTGATCAGGCGCTGCTCCTTTTCCTTGGCCGCCAGCTGCAACCGGAATTGCTTGATCATGATCGCCAGTCCGGCCGGAAAACCAACATCCATCAAAAACTGTAAAAACCGGCGGCCGCTGAACAGAGGACCATACTGCGCCAATCCGTGATAGAGTATGGGACCCTGAAAATATACCCCGATGACTCTATATAAAGAAATGGTGACGATCAGGGCAAGGAACAGCAGGACGATATATTTTCTTCGTTCGGTCTTCGCGTTTAAAAGCTTCGGCAGGTTGTAATACAGGACATAGTAGATAAAGAGCAATTTCGGGATCAGCGACGTCAGACTATTCAAAATAGCCAGTCCCAGCTGGTGGCCGGGCGAAATTTTCGTGAGCAGATCCTTATCCCACAGATAGATGAGGGTTACGTCCTCCGTCAAATAGGCGAGCCAGAACAAGACATGCAGGGATACCCTTTTTAGACTACTTGCTTTCATTTTTCGCTTCCAGGAAGAACAAAATACGGCATTTCCGGAAGGATGATGCAGGAATCGGCCGCTAAAGTTCGGGACAGTATGGCGATCGTAGGTTGAATGCTGCTGTCTGTGGGGTCAACCCCGATGTTCATTGAAATTAAATGGATTTGGCGGGATAATGTGCTAATTTAATTTCCTGGCCGATGGCCGGTACACCAAAACCAATTTTTTGTCAGCATTGAGTCATAGGTCTGGGTTTGCAATCGACGCCCCCGTCCTCACGCGGGGGCTTTTTTATCCAAAGAAAAGATACGCCAGTGCGATACTCACGATCACACTCACCAATTCTGCCAGCAGCATCGCGGGAATGGAATAACGCGTATTCTTGATCCCTACCGCCCCAAAATACACCGCCACCACATAGAATGTAGTCTCCGACGAGCCCTGCAATATCCCCGAGAGCCGCCCTGCAAAACCTTTCGGATCATGCTGCATCGCATCCACCATCATTCCCCGTGCCCCCGCCCCGGAAATGGGTTTGATCAATGCAGTCGGCAGACCGTCTACGAATCGGGTGTCGGTGCCCAGCCACCCGAAAAGATGCCTCACCCCTCCCAATACCGTATCGAAGGTGCCGCTGGTGCGCAACAGGCTGATTGCGGCCAACATACCCACCAAATAAGGAATGATACGCACGGCGATGTCGAATCCACCCTTCGCACCCTCCACAAAAGCCGCGAAAATATCGATCTTCTTATACAGGGCCCCCGCGATGATACACAAAAAGATCGCCAGGATCAGTCCCCCGCTGAGGGCGCTGGTCAGGGACTGTACGTGATCCGGATCGAGGCTCCGCAGATAGATCACCAGTGCGGCGATGATCACCGAGATACTTCCGATCCAAACCAGCACCACCGGCTTGAAAATATTTATCCGCTGCCATGCCGCCACGATGAACATCGATGCAACCGTCGTGATGAAGGTGGCGATGACGATGGGGATAAAGATATCCGTCGGGTCAGGCGCATGCGAAGCGGCCCGCAGGGCGATAATGCTCACGGGTATGATCTGCAAACCCGAAGCATGCAACGCAAGGAACATGATCTGGCTGTTGGAAGCCGCCGTTTTATCGGGGTTCAACTCCTGCAAACTCTCCATCGCCCGGAGCGCGAATGGCGTCGCCGCATTGTCGAGTCCAAGCATATTCGCCGAAAAATTCATGACCATATGCCCCATCGCCGGATGCCCATCCGGCACCTCTGGAAATAATTTAGAAAAAAAAGGCGCCGACCAGCGCGCCAGCAACCGGATACCGCCGGCCTGCTCCGCGATATTTACCAGCCCCATGAACAATGCGACAATGCCGATGAGCCCGATCGCCAGGTTTACGGCAGTCTTGCAGGTTTCGATCAAACCGTCCGCCCTTGCCCCCGGATCCGTAGCCTTACCCGTCACCATTTGCGAGAAGATCGCTTTGTCCGCGGGTACGAACGCATATCGCGCTACCGCGACGGTTATGGAGACGAGGATAAAAGCCGCCCAAATCCTGCTTAATGACATAATAATCCGTTATTTACACTTAACGCCCTCAAATTACCATTAATTGCCTAATATTGCGGCCTCAAAGGGAAAATTATGGCATTACAAGCAGGCATCGTGGGACTACCGAACGTGGGGAAATCAACTCTTTTCAACGCCGTCAGTAACAGCGCCAAGGCACAGGCCAGCAACTACCGGTTCTGCACGATTGAACCCAATACCGGGCTTGTGGATGTACCCGATGAACGTCTCGACCGTCTCGCTGCATTGGTCAGGCCGCAACGCATCGTACCTACGCAGGTAGCCATCGTCGATATCGCCGGTCTCGTTCGCGGTGCCAGCAAAGGTGAGGGTCTCGGGAATAAATTCCTGGCCAATATACGCGAGGTGGATGCCATCATCCATGTCATCCGTTGTTTCGAAGACGAGAACATCCTTCGCGACGAAGGACCCATCGATCCCGTCAGTGATAAAGAGATCATCGATACCGAGCTCCAGCTCAAAGACCTGGAAAGCGTCGAGAAAAAGCTGAACCGCACCGAGAAGATGCTAAAGACCGGCGATCCCAAAATAAAAGCCGAGTACGAAGTGCTCAAACGCTGTTATCAGACGCTTGAACAAGGGCTGAGCATCCGTACCCTGGGCCTCTCCAAAGAGGAACGCACCGCTATCGACGATCTTTTCCTGCTGACCGAAAAACCGGTCTTGTATGTCGCCAACGTCGACGAAGCCTCGATGCACGCCGGCAATAAGTTCTCCGAGACGCTGAAGACCGCGGTCGCCGGCGAGAATGCGCAGGTCATCGTCATGAATAATTCCATCGAGGCGCAGATCGCCGAAATGGAAGA
>DASYSV010000190.1:0-3813 GCA_036010185.1 Puia sp. | reverse complement strand
TATTGGAGATGATCGCCGGCAGCGGATGCACGCCTTTTTTAAATGTATTCAAACGCATGGGTGAGGGGCAGGGCATCCTCTCTTTCCCCTTCAAGGGTTATACGCTGGCGATCGATTTTCCGGTGACGAAGAGTCTGCTGTCGTTTACACCGAAGCTCGATGCCAAAGTATTGTCGGCAGGTGGCAGGCTTTACCTGGGAAAGGACGCGTTGCTGCACGAGAGCACTTTCAAGGCCATGTATCCGCAGCATGAAAAGTGGATGGCCATCAAACGCAAATATGATCCGGGCAACAGGTTCAGCTCGAATATTTCCCGGCGGTTGGGTCTCGATGTGTAGGTGGGGGCGATGAGGCAGCGGTTGGGTCCCGATGTATAGGTGGCGGGATTGAAACGGCGGCTGGGTCCCGATGTATAGGTAGCGCGATCGGAACAGCGGTTGGGCCCGGAAGCATAAGCCCCACTGAAAATTTCTTTCTTACACGGCTGAGGGTCTCCAGCGTCATGCCCAGATAGGAGGCGATGTATTTCAACGGGATGCGGTTGACCAGGTGCCGGTGATGTATAAGGAAATGCCGGTATCGATTCTCTGCCTTCGTCAGACGTGCGATGAAAGCTCTTCTTTCGGCATCCGCATAATACTCCTGTAATAATTTCCTGGCTATGAGGTTGGCTTCGGGGAACCGTTCATACAGCGCCTCCAGCTCGTCAAGACTCATGATCAGCAACTCGCAATTCTCGAGAGCCTGGATATTTTCGATCGAGGGAGCCCTATAGGTCAGAGAGAAAATGGAGGATACCAGTTGGTTCTCCACATTGATCCAGGTCGTGATATCCTTTTGTCCCTCCCGGGTGAACCCCCGTATCGCCCCTTTCAGGATGAAATAAATATGCTCGCAAGGCTGCCCTTCTTTATGCAGGAGCTTTCTTTTTCGCACTTTGTATACATCGACATGTTGATTCAAATAGGATTCGATGGCGGGGCTCACCGGGTGAAAATGATTGAGGATCGTGAGCAATGGAGCGATATCGACGGCGTTTTGCTTGCCTGCCATCTGAGGTTCGGGATGGTTCATGGACTAAATCTAAATCTATTTCCCGCTGCGCCCGGCCCGTTTTTTCACCTTTTCCTTAACCGTCTTTTCGGGTGATTTCACCCGTGTTTTTTTCGGCTGACCTGTCTTTTTAGGTGATCCTTCCGCCGTCTTTTTGGCTGCCCCTGCCTCTGTCTTTTTGCTACGGGCATAATATGCGCAGACGGGATTCATAAGGCACCGTTCACATTCGGGTTTGGGGCGGCAGATCTCGCGTCCCAAAAAGGACATCGCCATGCCGGCGTCCCACTCGTCGCGCGGAAGCTTCTTCATCAACTGTTGCTCCATCTTTTTCGGATCCGGGTCCTTCGCGATACCCAGCCTGGGCGCCACACGGACGACATGGATGTCCACGATCACCCCTTCCGGGGCCTTGCCGGCTTCCCGCAGGATGACACTGGCCGATTTTCTGCCGATCCCGGGTAGGGCGGTCAGCTCATCCATGGTAAGAGGAATATGCTCATCCGTCCCGAGCTGTTTGGCGATGGCGACAAGCCACGCCGCCTTATGACCGAAATTCCGGATCTTGCCGATCAGCGGGAAAAGGTCCTCGGGTCTGACGGCCGACAAAGCCGCCAGGTTCGGATAGGCATTGAAGAATGCCGGGGCAACCTGGTTTACGACATCATCGGTGGACTGGGCGGAGAGGACGACCATCACGATCAGCTGATAGGTATTCCGGTGTTGCAACGGATGCCTTTTGCCGTTATACTTTTCCAGCAGCGGCCGGATGGCAGCCGGCCAGTTGGTTTTTGGAGGCATTTGGTCTGATTTGCGAATGAAGGTACTGACTGCCCGCGAAAACTATCCATTGATGACCCCCGACCCCGATAAATATCTTCTGGAGGGGTAGTAAACGAAAAAGCAGGTCCCGTTCTTCAGCACGGGGATGACTTGCGAGGCCATTTCCTGGGGAATGGCCGGACAGCCGAAGGTCGTGCCCATCACCCCGTATTTGTGCAGGATACGTTCGCTTACGTAAGGTGCGCCATGGATCACGATATTCCTTTGCCTGGCCTTGTCATTGATCCCCCGTTCGACCCCATCGATCCGAAGCGAGAGGCCATTGCTGCCAAAATAGGCATTCCGGGTCACGAAGAAGCCCAGGCTGCTTTTGTAAGATTGCGGCCTGTTTGAGAAAGAGCAGGCATATTCATGGCCGGAATTGATGCCGTGAGCGACATAGGTTCGGTAAAGCAATCGTCGGTTGCGCACGTCGATGACATACATCCTCCTTGAGCCCGAAGACTGGCTGAAATCGCAGATGGATAATACCTGTGTTTTCCGGAGCAGATGTCTCTTCAGCAGGCGGTGATAGCCGAGGAGCGCGTAAAGCAGCGCCCTTTGATTCAATCCGGAGTCCTGCAGCTGCATCTCGCTGAACATTTGGGCGGCTTCGAGCGCGATCATCCGTCTTTCGATCATGCGGGCGGAGAAATGCGTTTTTCTTGCCCTGTGGGAATAGGTGATGTTCCGGCCGGCGACATCGCTGACGGAACTTTTCTTTTTGGCCTCTGCCAGTATTGGCAGGATGATAATAGATAGAGAAAGGAGTAAGAACTTACCGGGCGTAGGTACTGTTTTCATAAGGGAAGTTTGCGGGTGTTACGGATTAGGAACCTTTAGGGAATTCCATAGGAATACGCCGGCAATTACAAAGGATAATTGAAAAAAAGCTTAAAAAAGGAGATGGGATTTAGCGGAAAGGCCTTTCAGGGAGATTGGGTACTGCGATAACAAATGTAGTCGCCAAAAGCCAAAAATGCAAGTCAATTCACAGTTTTTCCACCGACCAACATTCGAATATTAATTTTGTGTTATTTCTAGTAAGCTAAAAACCAAACATAACCGAAAATACCCGCAAAAAAACGCATATTTTTTTGAATAATGCATGCCGCTTGGTCGATTTGCCATACCTTCGCGCTTCTTTTGAAAAAAAGAGCTCTGAAAGAGTATAAAAATTCAGCTTACGTGCCCGGATGAACATCATTTAATCCGCCCTTTTTTTCCAACCGTAGACCGCCATAGACCATGTTTTCCGACCGCCCTATCGAATCCTTTATGACAGGATTGCCCACGATTGCCTACCGAAAGTGACTGGAGAAAGTTTAGTGTAAACCATGCAATATTCGAATAATTACAATGGCCGCATTTCTGCGGCGGATGCGAAGGGAACGAATACTGATAGTGAAGAAAGTTATCGTTGTCTTTTTGAGCAAGCCACGGATCTGATCGTCATCCATGACATGGATGGCGTTATTGTCAATGTCAATGACAGCTTTTGCGGCAGTATCGGCTTTACCCGCGACGAACTGCTTAAAATGAATTACCGGGATCTGATCGATCCGGAACAATTGAAGATCCAGCCGATCCGGATGCAGGAGCTGAGCGAAGGGAAGAGGATCTTTTCGGAACGCCGGTATGTTTGCAAGGACGGGTCCTTAATCGAGATCGAGGCCAATGTGAAGAAAATGTCCAACAATCTCGTCATGGGAGTCGCCCGTGATGTTACCGATCGCAAAAAGATGGAGCGCGAGCTGCGCGAGACCGAATTGAAGTTCAGGCTGATCTCGGAGCGGTCGCTTGTCGGCATCTATATTTTCCAGGACGGGAAATTTGCATATGTCAACCCGAAATTCGCCGAGATCTTCGGCTATTCGCAGGAGGAGATGATCAATTCGTTCGATGTGGATGCGATCGTCCATCCCGAAGACTGCGATC
>DASYSV010000239.1:0-9634 GCA_036010185.1 Puia sp. | reverse complement strand
CGGAGGCGCCGGTGCTGTGCCGACATAGACCCGTCCACCGGGAACGCGAAATCCGACGTGAGCATTGACATATACCTGTGAGTAGCTTTTTGTAGCGATGAGGCTCGCGGCTGCGATGACGGTGAAGATGGCTAGCTTTTTCATATCTGTAGTTTTTTAAGTTAGCAGATGCATTTGTTTTCGTTTTTGCATCCTTGTCTATTGGATATGAAAAAAGCTTCGGGATTTAATCGCCGACTGTTAAAGATTGATTAAAGCGGAGAGCGCTGATTTTCATCGGGCTGTGCCGCGGCCGGCCGCTCTTCCCCCCCGGACCGTTGACGCCCCTCCGACCAGGGCGCCCGTCCGGCTCCCGGTCCTCCGCAACGACGGCCCCATTCTTCCCTGAACCGATCCCGCTCTTCCGGCGTCATATCCATCCATTTTTGTCTTGCCTTATTCCTCCAATATGGCCTGGGCCCGCGCAAACTGCTGAAGAATATTTTGCTGAGCACGAGGAGCCCCAGCGCCTGCCAGAAGGTAATGACAGGAAGATGAAAGATCGCCGGCATCAGCTCGTTCCACAATAGCATGACGATGATCACGAAGACGATGACGCCTGCACTTGCCATCAAAATGAAAAAGGGCGCCCTGCGTATCCAAAAACGTCTCATAGAATTTATTTTTTAGTGTTCGATAATATCGTGGTAAAGTGTCAGCAACCGTTCCCTCAGATGCAACACCGCATATCTCTTCCGGGAGATAAGGGTATTGACATTCTCTCCCGTCAGCTCCGCAATCTCCTTGAACGACAACTCGCCCAGCTCATTCCAGACAAAGACTGCGCGTTGTTCTTCCGGGAGCTCGTCCAAAGCATCCTGCAATTCCTTCCAGAACAGCGCTTTCAGATGAGCTCTTTCCGGGTTGCTGCTGTTATCCAGCAACAGATCCGCAAGCTCCGACCCGCCTTCTTCTTCACTCAGCTGGAGCAAACGATCCAGTGACTCCGGATGCTTTTTTCGATAGCGGTCGATGATCTTGCTGCGCGCCACGGCAAACAGCCAGCCGCTCATTTGTTCGATCGGAGTCGTATCCACGGCCATCGTCAGCTGATACCAAACATCCTGCAAAATGTCCTCCGCGTCGGCCTCGTTGCCGACACGCCGCCGGATAAAACCCAGCAGCCGTTTGCCGAACCGCGCGATGACGGAGGCCATATTGTTTGCCCCGGATGCAGACATTCTCGCTGATATGATTGCAGGTTGCCCCATTTCAAAAGCCGGCCGCCGGCCATCCGGCCGAAAGCCCACATAAAGGTAGACGGGCGAGTGCGGGAAATATTTTAAATTTTTTACGGAACTTTTATATCACCTCCTTTAACTCCTCCCATCTCGTCGTATGTCTTTTCGACCTCAACTCCTGCCGCATCCCCTGGATAGAGTCGTCAGGCACCAGCCCGCTTAACATCACTCCCGCTTTTTTATAGGTCTTGCCATTTTCAAACAGCTGATCCACCAATCCGACCGCCACTTTGATCAGCTGGTGGGTGAGGGCGCTGGGATGAGGAAGGGTGGCACCCCAGATGACGCGCTTCGTCGCTGCGCGAGATGATGCAACCGTCGTTATTGCTTAACACAGCGACGGGTTTATCCCGGAGATCGGGCCGGAATAGTCGCTCGCACGAGCAGTAAAAGCTGTTACAATCGATGATAGCGATCATACGGCGTGAATGACATAAGTGACCACCCCCCAGATCGAGAACTCGGCCCCGGAGACGTCCACATCGATAGGTGACAGCTTCGGGGTTTCCTGCACGAGCCGCAGCTTGTTTAAATTCTTTTCGAGACGACGGATCAGCATTTCCCCGTTGAGGCTCGCGATAACTACTTTCCCGCTCGCCGCCTTGACGCTGCGGTCCACGATGACGACATCCCCGTTGAAAATACCGGCGCCGGTCATGGCATCGCCGCTTACCCGCATGAAAAATGTAGCCGGTTTATTGCGGATCAGCTGCTCGTTCAGATCGATACCCCTTTCCATATAATCGTCCGCGGTGGCCCCGAAACCGGTAGCAAAAGACTCCGGAAGGGTCTTGTCCGAAGGACAGTCATTGGAGTTCGCAGCCGGGACATCCCATTGCGTGAAACGCTTCGACCCCTTGTACTGGATGCCGAAAAATTGCTCGAGTTCCATAAAAGAATTGGTTGGAGAGAAAAAATAATTTGTACTTACTAATTTGTTTAGTAAATTTATACTAAATTATTGATCGTTTAAAATCTTTTTATGGAAACCGGGTTAGTAACACAATCGAACATCTTGTCATCGCCGCTACGCGGCCAAACCAGCGCCGGAATAGGCGTCGCGGGAGGAGTCGTCGCCGAACGCGGCGACCGCAGGGCGGAATACCTGCTGGTCATTTATCCTTACGGCGAGCTTCGCGACCGTCTGCTTGAAGAACAGCAGCAATTTTCTACCGATTATGAAGTGACGGTGCGCAACCGTCCTCACATCACCATGGCCGTTTTCCAGGCCGCCGAAGGCATGGAAGACACCCTGATCCGATGGATCCAGCGCATCTGTCAACGCTATCAGCGTTTCGAACTGACGCTCAACAACTACAGCGGCATCCCTCCGCACACCACTAAGCCGGCGGAGCCGGCTTGTCCGCCAGGACGATCATTAGCGGTTTGCCTGGATTCGCTAAATCCCACACAGCGAATCCCCGGCACCATATATCTCCGCGTACAGGACCCGCAACCTTTCAGACGGCTGATGCAACAGTTACGGGCCATCGACCATTATGTCCGCAGTTCGGGATGTCCGCCCATCAACCTGATCGACCGGCCCTATCTCAGCATTGCGGGGGGACTGACGGAACAGGTCTACAACCGGGCCATGCCCGATTATTCCCGAAAGATCTTTCATGAAAGCTTTCCCGTGGACGAGCTGGTGCTTCTGAAAAGGAACCATCAATTCGACCCCTGCCGGACGGTCAATATCTTCCGGTTGCAACCGGCCGACACATCCGGCGTATCCGCCGGCACCTTGCCTCATCTTTAAAACTTCAAGTCTATGCAAACCTTCAAACCTGTTTCTACCATTCTCAACGAAAACTATAAAAGCCAGCTCGACGCTGCCGAATACCAGCTCATCCTGAGCCCACATGAAGAGCTGAACAATAAGATCAGACAGATCAGAACCGTTTTCCAGGAGACCTATCAGGCTTCCTCCGTGCCGGGCGGCAAGGCGAATCTGGCGCTGGCGCGGTTCACGCAGCTGACGATGATGGAAGAGCGTATCGTACAACGGCTCAGGACCATTGCCATGGGATTTTGCCCCTTCAAAGTGGAGCTGAAGGATTTCGGCGCTCTGCCCACCCACAGCATTTTTATCAACATGACCAGCAAATTGCCGATCAGGGCGCTTGTAAAGGAGATCAGGGATACCCAGCGCCTCATGAAGCTGGATAAGGAGCACAAGCCACATTTCATCGATGAGCCCAATATCCTCATTGCCCGTAAGCTGCAACCCTGGCAATTTGAGAAAGGATGGCTCGAGTACGCCGGAAAGAGCTTTACCGGCAGATTCATCGCGGATGCAATGCTTCTTTTGCGTCGACGGGCGAATGCTGTTCTGCAGGAGGGCCGCGGTCGCGATACACGACCCGGGAACTGGCAGATCGTCGGGCGATTCGAATTCCGCAATCTGCCGGTAAGCACCCGGCAGGGCGAATTATTTACTTCTGAAATATAAGCACATGAATAAACAACGGGAATTCCGGATGGGAAGTGAAAATGAAGATGCAACGCCGGAAACCCAGACGCCGGGCGAGGATACCCCCGCGCAACCCGCTCCATATCTGAAAGGCCGCGGGGCCCAATTCAATCCTAAGAACCGGTTTCTCAAAAACGAACGGGTAAAGGAACACATAGAAGCCATCGACGAATGGGTCGAACCCAATATCGCCACCCAATACCTCGAGGACCACTCTAAAAGCATCGTCAATAAGGTGGATAGCCCCGATGTCGGCATGTGGTACAGCATGAACCCCTACCAGGGCTGCGAGCATGGCTGCACCTATTGCTATGCGCGGAATGCGCATGAATACTGGGGCTATAGCGCAGGGCTCGATTTTGAACGCAAGATCATCGTCAAGAAGAATGCACCCGAGCTGTTCCGCAAATTCCTGATGGACCCCAAATGGGAATGCCTGCCCATCTCCATCAGCGGGAATACCGATTGCTACCAGCCTGCGGAAAAAAAATTCGGGATCACCCGCCGCCTCCTGGAGATCTGTCTGGAATTCAACCAGCCCGTCGGCATGATCACCAAGAATGCCGGCATCCTCCGCGATAAGGACCTGCTCACCCAACTGGCTAAGAAAAAATTGGTATCGATATTGGTATCGATCACCTCTTTGGATGAAGACCTCCGACAGCTCATGGAGCCGAGGACGACCACCGCGCGCCAACGGCTTCGGACCATCAAAGAGCTTAGCGACGCCGGCGTACGGATGGGGGTGATGCTGGGGCCCATGATCCCGGGTCTCAACGAGCATGAGATGCAACGCATCATGAAAGCCGCGGCGGACAACGGGGCCAGCTTCTCAGCCTATACTTTTATCCGTCTCAACGGTGCCATAAAGCTGATCTTCCGCGACTGGCTCTATAAGAGTTTTCCCGACAGGGCCGATAAGGTCTGGCATCTTATCGAGGCGAGCCATGATGGCAAGGTCAACGATAGCCGGTGGGGAGTGCGTATGCGCGGAGAAGGGAATATTGCCGGGCTGGTGGCACAGCAATATGCGCGGTATACAAAAAAATACGGGCTGAATGAAGAGCGATGGGAGCTGGACTGCTCGCAGTTCCGGCGTCCGGGAGGTCAGATGAAATTGTTTTGAGATTGTCGGCGAAACAAGCCGCGGGCTGCGGAAACGTCGGCGGCGCCAACTAGCTCGAATGGTCATGGAGTATCCTCCATCCATTCTTCCGATGCACCATGGTCAGCGAAAACGACCCATGACGCTCGGGCAGCTTGCCGTTTGCCTTCAGGATGAACCTTCCCGTCAGCAAGGCATAATCCTTGCCCAACATGGTTATTTGATAGGTGTCGTAAGCCAGCTCCTGCTTGGGATGGCCATCCTGGAAATAGTGGACGACATAAATTCGGCGGATGCTGTCGATCCCTACGCGGCCTCCGGAGGTCATCATCGTGGCCGTCGGATCATATAGGGCCATATAACCGTTGAGGTCGCCGGTATTCCATTTGGTTGTCGCATCGTTCATGGAGGCGACGATGTCTTTTTCGGCTTCAGCTGCGCTTTGCTGGGCATAGCCCTTCCCGAAAGCCAGCAGCCCTATGATGAGTGTGAGAGCAAGTCGTCTTTTCATGCACCGAATGTACTAAAATGGGTGGTCCGATCCCGCCCATACGCGAAGTATTTCTTCAAGGCAATGAACTTCGCTTCAAAAAGATAGTAACTGAGACCTGCAATCAGGTAGGTCGCTCCAAAACTGACCAGGAACCGCGCCGGCACGGAAATGGTGGGGAAATAATATTCGATCAGCGGATAGCACAAAGGATGATAAACATACAGCCCATAGCTGATCCTTCCGGTAAACCGAAAGAACCGGCTCGACATCAATTTATAAAAGAAACTCGTCTCCCTCGCGGCGATGGCGAACCCTACGAGGCAAAACCCGCATAAGGCGACAAGATTGAACTTGATCACCTGCATGCTGCCGATCGATTTCCCTGTGACCACTTTCCATAAAAGGATCGTAGGAATGACCGTAAGCACTAGCCCGATGGCGAATTTTTTGGCGCTTCCCTTCAGCCGGCCTTCTGTTTCCCAAACAGCCAATAAAGCGCCGATCGCCAGATCGTCCATCCGGGTCAGCGTAAAATAATAGACCTCCCGTCCCTCACGCAGCAGTTCCAGACGACATCCCACCGCCAAAAAAAGGATCACCACGACAGCAATCTTGATCCCTTTCTTGCTGAGAAAAAACACGAGACAAGGCCAAAGCAGATAAAAGTGCTCCTCGACGGCCAAAGACCAGAAATGAGGTGGCCCGACAGCGTGCCATTTGAAGGTCTCTGCAAAATTCTGCAGGTACACCCAATAGTATACCTGCCCGGAAAAAGGGACCGACGATGAATGCACCAATAACGGAACGAAGAAATAGTAAATGATCAGAAAAAGATAATAAAGCGGGAAGATCCGCAGGACCCTCCGGATATAAAAATCCGAAAAATAATGAGGCCCCTCCTTTGTCACCAGTAAGATACGCGTGATCAGGAAACCCGACAGGACGAAGAACAGCGATACCCCCGTCTGGCCGATCACCGCATAATGTCCCAGGATACCCAACAATGACTGATTGCCGCCGAGACCGTTGAAGAAATGCAGGAACATCACCATCAGGGCCGCGATGGCCCTTACGCCGTCCAGCTGTTTCAGATATGGAAGTCTCATCCCGCTCAAAGTATCGAAAAAACGATCAGTCGGCAAAAAGATTTCGCATACCCTTGGAAATTTTTTAATTTTTTGTCCTCATATTCTAATACCATCGCTCATGGATTATAAAAGAATGCCTATCGAGATCGAATCGCCGGAACAGCTCGGATATGATAAGATCCGCAACAATCTATCCGAAAGCTCCTATACCGACACCCTCTTACGGGATCTTCCCGGTAGAGATGATCTCCGCGATCTCGCGCTTTGCTATGGTTCGCACCAGGGACATGAAGGGCTTCGCGGCCTCATCGCGAAAGAGCACGCGACGCTCAAAGCAGACCACATGCCGCTCGAAGCGGACCATGTGCTGCTGACCATGGGCGCCGCAGGCGCCCTGTTCATCCTTGCTACCAGCCTTCTTGAAAAAGGAGACGAGCTGATAGTCGTCCATCCCAACTATGCCACCAATATCGAGACACCCCGGGCTATCGGCGCAGCCCTGCGCACCATCGGACTGAGGTTCGAAGAAGGCTTTGCCCCCGATATCTCCCGGATAGAGGAAGCGATCACCCCCAAGACACGTTATATTTCGGTGACACATCCACATAACCCCACCGGGGTTTGTCTGACGAACGATCAACTTCAGCGGCTCGCGGACATCGCCGAAAACAAAGGCATCTATGTACTCGTAGATGAGACCTACCGGGATATGGTCTTCGGCGAACAGCTGCCTCCGGCGGCTACCTGGTCTCCCCGCATCATCAGCATCTCCTCGCTCTCAAAAACGTATGGCCTCCCCGGCCTGCGCGTCGGTTGGATCATCTGCCGCGACGCCGGTCTGATGGAGACCTTTCTGGCGGCAAAGGAACAGATACATATTTGCGGACCGGTATTGGAGGAAGAATTGGCCTACCGGTATTTACAACACCGGCATGCTCATTTGACCCGCATCCGCGAAGATATCAGGGGGAAGTTCCGGATAATGAAAGACTGGATGCTCCGCGGGGAAGAATGGGAATGGATCGAGCCTCAGGGAGGATGCGTTTGCTTCCCAAGATTGCGACGGCCACACGACATCGATGTCGAAGTTTTTTACCGGGTCCTGCTGGATCGCTACGGCACGTACGTAGGACCGGGTCATTGGTTCGATATGCCCGATCACTATATGCGGATCGGATTTGGTTGGCCCTCAGCCGGAAGTCTGGAAGAAGGATTGAGCGCGATGTCGAAGGCTGTAAAGGATGCGTGGAAAAACCCGGGGCGCTAATCGAAGCGGGCGCGGCTCATTGCCGGTTGAACTCCATCAACCGCGCTTTCTCTTTTTCAATGATGCTCCTGGCTTCCGTCAATTTCTCCATTAGTGCGTTAAAAGAAGAATCAAGCTTCGTTTCCTCGATCTCCAGACAGGAATTCTCGAATTGCAGACATTGGGATTGCAGCGGGGTCAACCCCACGAAGCCGAATAAAGGTTTTACCTTATGGACGGCGCTTTTCAACGCCTGCCGGTCTTTCTCATGGTAACTGGTGATTATCCGCTGGACAAAACCTTCGTATTCGTTCAACACATCGGTGAACGTCTCCTCGATCATCACATAATCCCCTGCATATAATTCGATTATATATTGACTATTGATGTCGTCGCTGAATCGGAATGTCCTGTCGGATAAAGGCTGCTCCATAGAAAGGCTTCGTAAATTAACGACACCCATACTAAAATATTGTCTTTAGACGTTGAAGTCCTTTAAACCTCCAAACCACCGTATTCGCACCTTGTGAGCAATCAGATCGTATCTATTTTTACGTCCTTTTACAACGATTTAGTCTACTCCGGGCTAAAGGACGAGCATTCCCCCACCAAACGGAAAAAGACGATACGATTCAATCAGTTCATCCTGCTGATCCTCGTCGCTCACTTCGTCTGCGTCATCTCGTATTTCTATTTCGGTCTCTATATCAGCGCGCTCATCAATCTCAGCACGGCCTACATCTTCATCGTGGCCTATCACCTCAATCTCCGCAAACGCTATCTGCTGGCACGCGTGATATCGGTGCTGAACCTCAATTTTTACCTCGCGGTGATGAACTACATGGAAGGACTCCGGGCGGGAGAGTTTCTGTTCTTCTTCCCCTACTTCCTGATCATGACCTTCATCATCAGCTTCACCCGCAATCTCCGCGAGTTGCTCTTCGCCTATGGGACGACGGTCGCCTGCATCCTCTTCTGCTTCTACTGGTGCCCGCAGGAAAACCATTACCAGGTGCATATCGCGGGACTCTTCGACAAGGTGTATGACAGCAATCTCGTGCTTTCGCTCCTGCTGACCATCTTCTTTTCCTTCGCCATCGTACGGATCAACCGGAACAACGAAGAGGCCATCCTCAAGGAAAAACGGTTCGTCGACACGATCTATAATACCTCCCTGGACGGCATTTTCATCCTAGATGCGGAACACCTCGTGATCACCGATTGCAACAACCGGGCGGTCGAGCTGCTCGAGATCGAAGACAAACAACAGATCGTCGGCGCGCCCATGGACAGTCTCTTTACCAAAGAACATATCGGGCTGTTCAGGACCGTCGGGCTAAAGGAGGGCCAGGTCGGTAGCTGGCAGGGCGAGCTTGCACTCACTTCCAAAAAAGACAATACGGTGTTTGCGTTCGGCAACGTCGTTTCTTTTTTTGACAATGACCGGCATTTCTGGAAGATCAGCATCCTCGATATCTCCGAGATCAAAATGACGCAGTTCGAGCTGATGAAGGCCAAACAAAAAGCCGAGACGGCCTCGAAAGCCAAATCCCGGTTCCTGTCCAATATGAGCCATGAACTGCGGACCCCGCTCAACGGTATCATCGGCGCCAGCAATCTGCTAATGCAGGAGCAATATCTTCCAGAGCAACTGTCTCATCTGGAAATACTGAAATATTCTTCCGAACACATGATGGTCCTGATCAACGAGATTTTGGACTTCAACAAGATCGAAGCCGGCCGTTTCGAGCTGGAGAATGTACCGGTCAATATGCGGGCTTTCCTCCGGAAGCTGGAGACCCAGTTTTCCGTACAGGCGCACGCCAAAGGCCTCCAGTTCCTGCTGGATATCGATCAGCAGCTGGAAACGGAATTCCTTACCGACGAAACGCGGCTTAACCAGGTGTTGGGCAATCTCTTGTCCAACGCCATCAAATTCACCCACAAAG
>DASYSV010000107.1:0-18820 GCA_036010185.1 Puia sp. | reverse complement strand
GGTTATCTTATCAAAATAGAAATTGAAAGTGTGCCCCATGAAGTTTGCTCGAAATATATCGGGTTCACCCGTGCCAAATTCATCCATGTCCTGGACGCCTGAAGTGATATCCAGGTTTGAATCGACATCCGAAGCGAGTTGTCCGGAACTACCCACATCGGTTTCAAAAAATGTTGGAAAAGTCGCGATGCCAAGTTCACCTCCTCCATCAAAATGCTTGAATATCCTTTGCATTTCGTTGGCAGTGCTGGAAGGCCCATTCCCACCTACTGACCCTGTGGCAAAGTCCACACTTCCTTTGGTTTCTACCGTTATTCTTCCTCCGGCAATCAGATCCCATCCGAGGCCGACCCAACTGGCTTCTTCATTGACCCTGATACCGGTGGGATGATAAGAAAGCGTAATTGGCACAGCCAAATGTCTGCTGGACAGTGTATAAAGCGGAATGGAAATATTCGCCGTACCAGTGAATTCATTCACATCGTATTTGCCGAACTTTTCAAAGCCTGCCGACTCCGGAGTTCTAGGTGTAACAACATTGATATTACCCTGTGTAGGGTCAGTCGTGGACTGTGTATAACCAAATAAACTGACGCCGGAAAAAAGCAAGAACAAAATAACCCTTCGCATATTTATTGAATTACGTCTTTTAGAAATTATACCCAATCCTGAACAAAATCGGCTGCGTCCGTGGAACCTGCTGATAGCTCAAAAAGTCCCAAAGCAGGCTCAGAGACGTCTTCTTGAAAACCCTGCTCTTCAACGACACCGTCTTCGTCGCGCCGATGAGCCCGCTCTTGGTCCAATATTGAATTTGCTTTAGTTGCTGGTAAGAAGTGAATGGAGTAGTATAATTATACTCAAACCCACCTGTCGCGCTGAAGCTGCCTTTGACCGCGATCTGCAAAAAAGACCGCAATCCCACCCCTTCATTGGTAAAGGCGATATGCTGTATTCCATTCCCCCAACCTAGTTTGTAGCTAGCCCCCACGCCGATAATATTGTTATGCCCCAGCTTATAACCCAGCGACAACCCAAAATCAGTCACCATCGGAAAGTAATAGTTGTTGCGCGTCGTCTGAAAGTCGGCGCCATATTCCAACCTCTTCCAAAAAGTCTTCGTCTTCTGATCATTGGGTTTGAAATTCGGCATATCCATATCCCCATTGCCTGAACCCAGCTGGCTGAGTTTGCTTTTATAGCCAGCCAGCTGCGACTGCGCCAATTGCAGATTTGATTGTAACGCGGCCGCTCCACCCGTGCCTCCTGCCGACACGTGCCCCTGTATTTGTTGTGCAACCTGATCCTTGGTCTGTAGCCCGCTGATAGCCTGTGGCGAACCATAATTGCCCGGCAGATTGAAAAGAGTCCCGAGCATCGAGTTACCTTTCATGAACGATTGGAATGTAGGCAACCTGTTCAGCACCACGAGTGCCTTTTGCAATAGCTGATCGGGATTGTTCCACATTTCCTTATATGCCCGCAATTGTTGAGAGTAGTAATAAACGTCCTGGTTCATACCGGCATAAGACTTCCCCAGCAATCCCTGCAGGTTGGCATGTTGCGTGATATATTGCCCGATCATCTGTTTCCGTTGCTGGATATACGCCTTGACCTGGTCTGCATCCATTAATTTTGCCTCGTATGATTTTACCTGGCCACCTGCCGCCTGTAATTGTGTCAACTGTCCGACGCCCGGATTGGGTAGCAGCTGCGGGTTTTTCTGAAGGAATGCTAGAGAACCCTGTAAAGAATCGAGATAGGGCATATAGACCCCGCTGAATGAACGGCCGCTACCGCCCGTATCCGCCTTGATCTGCTGCTCCAATACCGCATAGCGCTGGGCGCTGCCCGCGAACAGCCGCTGCGCCGCCGCCGGATCGACAGATGCCAACCGCCGTTGAAGTTGCTGTTCCCTCCGGGCCATTTTTTGCAGATATTTCTGAGTTTGGCTTGTCAACTGATTGTTGAGCCGGGCCGTACGCGACTGTATCCGCGAAAAAAGCCTGGATGGAAAGCTTACTACCTTTCCGGCCGCCGAGTCGACCGACTGTGCCCGCGAGATACCTATGTTCAAACTGAGTCCGACTGCACAGGCTACCAGTATCTTTTTCATAAAAGCCAGATTAATGTTTGGTATTGGCCTGGATCATCGCCTTGAGATCATCGATCTCTTTTTGCTGCGCTTGCAGGCGAGCATTTTGCTCGGCCAGTTGGCTTTTCTGTTCGGAGAGCTCTTTAATCTGATCCTTCAAGGAGCGATTTTCATTGAGCAGGTAAAGCGTAAGCTCCTCCACTTTTTTCAACAGCGCCGTATGCTGCTCGCCCAGATCGATACCGTCTTGCTTCACCTCATCTTCCGATGTTATCCCCGGCAGGTGATGATACTGGTTGACATACGCTTCCAGTTCCTCCAACCCTGGTAATACATACCCCTTCCTGAAGACATAGTCCGGCCAGCTCGACAAGGGTCGTACTTTTATTTTCGTGAACATGGCGGTACCATTGACCGCGAGTTTATATCCCTGAGGATTGCTCGTGCCGATGGCAATATTATCCGAGGAATCGAACACTGAGCCATTGGCAAAAGCCCATCGCCCCGAAGAGCCCGGCTGCCAGCTCGCGTTACCCGCCGTGTCGCTGGTCAGCACATATCCAGAAGCAGCACCCGTTGGAAGCGTCAATCCTTGCATCCAGGCATTTCCCCTCACCTGCAACTTGCTGTTCCCGCTATCGGTTGTCGAGCCGATGATCAAATGTCCGGGTGTGGTGTAGAAAATCATTTTCGAACCACCCGCCGCCTTAAAATCGCTGCCCCAGCTAAAAAAGCTTCCGGCGATGCGGGAAGAAAAGTCAAAACCTCCTCCGGAAAGATCCTGGAAGCCAAAACCGTTCGGGGCGTAGATACTGGAAGGGCTGCCGACAAACATTTGACTGACGATACCGGCGGAATTATAGAACCTCAACCCTATTGACGCAGCATAGTACGTACTTGCATTCGTAAAATTGACGAATGACCCATAATCGTTATTGCTCTCTATACTCAATGGATCGATACCCACCGAGTCCCATATATACATTGGACCGTTCAGGGTCAAACTATCCAACTCGGTTTCAGTCCCCACGGCGACCGTGCCCGTCGGAGAAATACTCATATGTTCCCTGTTCTTTGTCCGGAAAGCCAGCCGGTTGCTGTCGATGGTTCCGACAAAGCTGGTATCGCCCCGTTGCCCGGTATTGCCGGTGACAGACCAGAAAGTAGTTTGGGCGAACGAATTGTTCATGCTAACGATCGTGACAATCAGGAGCAAAAAGAAAAAGCGTTTCATTCTTATTTTGGATTTATAGCGCATAAGATTGTTGTGGGCAAAGCAAAACCTGCCCTATCCGTACGAGACGGTAATTTTTAAAGTGAAGACAAAGCCCTTATAGTGATGACCGAAAGGGCACCGCGGCTCAGCCCTTGTATAGAAAAACTAGAAAATATGCCCGGACGGCAAACAGAGTAGGAGGTGCGCGCAAAGGTTCGCGCTCGAGGAGGCTGTAGTATCTCATATAGCAAGCGATTTTAGGGTCTAAGAAAAAATTGCAGAAGATGGTAAGGGCAGGATTTCTATTAAGGCGAAGTAAAATAAAACTTTTAGATTTTCCAAAGACAGGCACAATAGACGCAGTGAAAACGCATACGCATCTCGTTCATATTGCAATATTTTCATATTGTGATACAGTCCCCTAATTCAATGACCAGCGTGTGGAAATCGTTGATAGACGTGTCGATTTTCTGTATAACTGTGTAGATGGCGCCTGCGTCCGGCAACGACGTTTTGTAGTCAAGATATTAAAAAAAATATAGTGAAAACGCTTAGATAAAATTTTGGAACATTCATTCCGGCCCCCTTACCAGACCCAATCGTAAGCCAGTCTGCAATAGTTCCAGCGCATTTTTCGTCCCCAATTTATAGTGAATATGTTGCCGATGCTTATCCACCGTCCGTTTCGCAATGCCCATTTGCGCCGCTATCTCCCTGTCTCTGAGTCCTGCAAGAATAGAGTGGAATACCTGCTTTTCCTTCGCCGTCAGCCGCTCCAATGGATCCTGCTTCGCTCGCCGCGGCCGCTCCAGTAACCGCTGGGCAATCTCATTGCTGAAAAAGCGACGTCCGCCCATCACCGTCCGAATCGCACCGACCAATGTATCCAATCCTACGTTGCGCAAAATGCAACCTTTGGCACCGGCATCGATCATTCGCTCAGCAGGACCACCGTCGTCAGTTTCTACCACGGCAATAACAGCGATGGCCGGCCATCGTGAACGAATGATCTCCATCGCCTTGATCCCGCCCCTTCCCGGAAGGTTATACTCGATGAGCACCACGGGATATCGACCCGTTGCGACTATGGCAATGGCTTCCTCCGTCGTCTCCGCCTCGCCGACCTCAAAGGCCTGCCAGGAACCCGCTTCGGCGAGCAGCGTCCTAATACCCGCCCTGAATATCCGATGTTGATCCGCGACCAGGATGTGTAAGCAAGGCCGCTCCCTTTCACGCATAGGATAAGTCGTTATTTTTAGCTTTCATAAAGCTAAGATGCAAATCCACCAAAGGCAAATGATAAAAGTCACTTAAATCATAAAAAGAGTTATTGAGACATTATGTGACATTTGTCACTTCCGAAACGATACCTATACAGAATACGCCTAAGTGTTGGAAGGTACCGATCGTGGTTCTACCTTCAAGATTCCTACAAAAAGGAATACATGCAACCGGCAAACGACAATCAATACCGCGAATTGCGGAACCTCGCGGCCTGCTGCTGCGCTGCGCTGCTCATCCTACATTATTACTACTTCTGCCACCGCGGTCTCGCTACATGGTCGCTCACCTGTCCAATCGCGGACCGTCTTGTGACCGGCATCGCGTCAAAAGGTCTTTTCCGTCATCCTGCGGTGTCGCTTGGACTGGCCCTCCTGGCGCTGGCCGGCACGAGCATTGGCGCAAAAACCCCGCCTCAAATCAAGTCCGGCCGTCTTATTGTAATCCTGATCGCCGGCATCGTCCTCTATTTCGGCAGTTGCCTCATACTGTATGTCGATGCCGATCCGAGGATGCTAACCATCGTTTATGCAGTGACAACCGTTTGCGGGCTCGGTTTGTTGTATACTTCCGTTAGGGCGTTGACGGGCCTGGTGACCTGGCCGGCGAAACGCGGGCTGTTCAATCAATACAATGAGAGCTTTCCGCAGGAAGAGCGGCGCCTTACGCACCCGAATTTCTTTCACTTGAAGGGACGGTATCGTTTTCAGAACCGCTGGCGGAACAGCGTTATCAACCTGGACATCTACCGGGGTACCCTCGTCATGGGTAGCCCCGGTTCGGGCAAGACCCGATACGTATTCAAACAACTGATCCGGCAATCTATCGATCAAGGCATGGCAATTTTCATCTTTGACCTTAAATATCCCGGTCTCACGGAATTCACTTATCAGCAACTCGAAAGTGTCAGAGCCGGTCTGAAAAATCCGCCGAAATTTTATTCCTTCAATTTCAATACCCTCGAAACCCGATGTAATGTCCTCGCTCCGGAAACCTTGCAGGAGCTATCCGACGCCATGGAATGCGCGCGAACACTATATTTTGGCATTAATCGCAAAGCTGCCAAATCCAAGGGCGATTTCTTTGTCGAGTCGGCCGTCAACTTTTTTGCAGCCAATATCTGGTTCCTGAGACAATATGAAGAAGGAAGGTATTGCACCCTTCCCCATCTCCTCGAACTCATGTCTACCGACTACGCCCATCTATTCTCGGTATTACGGTCCTATCCGGACATCGCTACGCTGGTCAAACCGTTTACCGATGCCCTCCAACACAATGTCATGGATCAGCTGCAGGGGCAGTTGGATAGCGCACGGATCCCGCTCTTCTCGCTCGTATCGCCGAAACTTTATTACCTTCTTTCGGGCTCGGATCTCAACCTGGATATCAATAATCCCAACGCTCAGAAGATCGTCTGCCTGGGCTCAGATCCCGAAAGACAACACATTTACGGCGCCGTCATCAGCCTTTTCGTCAGTCGAATGCTGAAGAGGATCAACCGTCCCGGGGGCACACCCTGCCAGGTGTATATCGATGAATTTCCCAGCTTCCATGTCCTGAACATGGATACCATTCTTGCCACGTGCCGCGAGCACAAGGTGGGAATTGTCCTCGGCATTCAAACCATCGACCAACTGCGAGCGGAATACGGTCGCGAACATGCCGAAGCCCTTGTCAACCTGCCGGCCAACCTTCTGACCAGCCAGGTCACCGGAGATTCCGCAAAATTCACCAGCGAGCAGATCGGCAAAATTCTACAGGAACGATCAACTATCAGCACTAACAACCGCGGCACCTCTACCAGCCAAAGCCTGCAGCTCGACCTTGCCATGCCCGCCAGTAAGATCGCCGCGTTATCGAGCGGCGAATTCGTCGGTATTACGGCCGACAGCCCGGACCGACCCATGCCACTTAAAGCCTTTCATTGCCAAGTCAAGCTCGAACCGCAACCGGACAATGTCAACAATCCCAGACCATCCCAAAAGGTATCCCTGGAAACCGTAAACCAGGTCTTCCAACAAATCCAGGAAGAGACAAAACGTATCGTGAAAAACCGGCTGAATGAGATGCGTAACAACCCGACTCGCGCCCGTCTGATACTTAATCCTAAAGTCGGCGCACGCCGACGGAAACAAACGAAACTATAATAGGCTGTCATTGGATACGCCTCCGCATCCGGCTCAGCGTTTCCCGGGACATATCGAGATAAGATGCGAGATCCCGGACCGGAACTCTCTGAATTAAGTTTGGCTGTGTCGTGAGCAGGAATTGATACCGCTCTTCGGCCGTCAGCATCCGGATATTCCTGGCCTGCCGGTGCCAAATCCTCAAATACTTATTAAACAGCACCCGGCCAACAACATTGAATTCAACGAAGGTTCGAAAGAGGTAATTCAATTCCCCGAACGAGATGCAAAAAAGTTCACAGTCTTCCAAAGCCTGAATGAAGTCCTCGCTGGCCACCTGGTCATAAAAGCTGTCGATGGAAACGACCGTCTCCAATTCGCCGAAAAACCAGTCGGAAACCTCGCGCTCGTGCACGATGTAAAAGCACTTCAGCAACCCTCTCCGGATAAAATATATATTCTTACAAACCTGCCCTGCGGATAACAGAAGCTCTTCTTGTTTCAAAGTGCGGATCTTTATTATCTCGCCGAGATGTGCAAGACATGCGGCCGACAGCGGCCATCCCTCCGAAGAGGCGATCTGGTTCAGGAAAGATAGGAGCTCTTCCATGGCATAATAGGGGTTAATGGTTACAACTTCTAAGGGGCGTCAGCCTCTACTTGATCTCCAAAAAGCACCAATTCGTATAATACGTCTTCAAGGCATTGAATCCCTGGCCCTCCTTTCCGATGGGAAATACGATGGAGGAAGAATTACTGGGAACCGAGCTGCCTAAATAAAAAGTCGCTCTTCCTTTCGTGGTCTCACTGATCAGCTTACGGTATTCCAGTTTTTTGTCCTTATTCACGAGCGCCTCGGCCAGCTCGAGATCGCCGGGCGACTTGGAGACTGTCAGCTTTTCGCCGGCATCTTTGGAGAGATTTTTCACATTGTCATTGTAGATGATCACGATATCGCCTCCTATCTGCGTAGCCAGGAAACCGGTGGACACATCCGACTGTCTCGGCGACGCTACTACCCGGATGGCGCCCGATCCGCTGCTCTGGCTTTTCGACAGAATGATCTCCCGGGGGACGATCACGGGGTTGTAGGTCTTCCCGTTCTTATCGGGGAACAGGACGATCACCGGCCCTACGGTCACCGTGGTGGTGGCGATCTCATGGGTCTGGCCGTTCATATTGGGCGCGGATGTCGAACTTTTTTCGGAGATCATTTCAGGGCTACCGATAATGGCGACATCCCCGTTGTCCAGCTCCAGCAGCTGAGGCGTAAAATTGGACATAAAATAGTCGTGTTTGTGTTTTGTACCGCCGCCCTGTTCGCTGATCGCCTGAATGAACTCCGGCGTGAGCGCATAGGTAAGTGGTTTGGATAGCCTAAAGGTGGCGGGGTCCAGTCGCGCCACCATTATCCCGGTGCACCACGAATCCGATCCTCCCGATTCTATAGTGGTGGAATAGATGATGATGCTCTTACCGTCACGGACCAGTCTGGCGCGGGTGATATAGGGGGCAAAGCTGGCCGCGGCGTTATAGCGTATCTCAGTTTTCGCGCCATCCGGGCCGATACAAAGCAGGCGGGTGCCGTCCTTCGAATCCAGCACCAGGCAGGCCCTGTTGTCGTTGGTCAGTACGGCCGAAGGGATCTCGAAATCCTGGAGGTTCACCGAAACAAGGCTTTGTTTTATCGTCGCCAGCTTGTCATCCAAAAGAACAGCCTGCACCTTGTTGGGGGCAGCCTTGCACACCGCCAAAAGCCTGGCATTATCCGGCGAAATAACGAAATACACCAGCCCGGCATTGATCACCGATTCGATCTGCCCGAGCCCCACGTTATCCTGTTTTATCGTACAGATCAGTTTGGGCTCTCCAAGCGTCAGGTTATTTTCATCGAGGGCGGCGAGATAAACGCTGAAAGACGTTTTATCGGCAGCTTTAAAATATGTCAGGTACAGCCTGTCGTGAAAGGAGATCAGCTTGGGGATCAGCGGGCCGAAATTCTTGTCTCCATTTTCCAGTACGACCTCCCTGATCTTGTTCATATCCTTGTCGAACTCGGACACGGTAAGCGAAAATTTTACGTCGTACAATTTGGTAAAGAGCCATTTTCCCGCGCTGGGGGCGGAATTCGTGACGGTATAAAAATTGTTATTGAAGTAAACCGAGTTGGTGACGGTTTCATGTTTATACTGGCCCTCCGCGATTTTGAAATCGTTGGATAGGGTTAGGGTTCCATGCTGGCAAAAAAGTTTCGAAGAACAAAAAAGGAAAAAAAGAAGGACGATCCGATGTTTCATATGCAGGCAATTAAGAGGACCTAAATATAGCAATTACCATTGGACTAACCATTGATGATGAAAGTGGGGATCCGCCGAAGGGACGGGAGGCGAAGAATGATGGAAGTGGCGATCCCCCGAAGGGGAGAGCGGCCCGAAGGCCGCCCTTGGGAGGCTGGAGGATTAGGTTCAATGCTCAATGGGAGCCGCGAAATATCATTTTAGTGGATTGCACCGGCAACCCATCGATCACGAGCGAACAGATATACATGCCCGATACTCCGAACCCGTGCTGGTAGATGACCTGGTTGAGGCCTGTAACGAGGTGCACGGGGATACGCGCGATCACCCGCCCTTCGATATCGGCAATCTGAAGACAGGTCCGGGCAGCAAACATATCCGTACCCGATGTGATGGCGATCATCGTCGATTCGTCAAAGGGATTGGGCCGGTTGGGCATCAGGCGAATGCCGTAATAATCGGGATCGGTGGGTACCGGTTTAGTCGTATCGGGCAGCAGGTCGAGGGGAATGAGCCCCGTCGAAAGCGTATACTCCGTAGAGAACTGACCTTCGGTGCCATTCGCATCCATCGCGGCCGCGCTGATATAAAAGGTGGTATTGCTGGAATATGGCAGCGTGAGCACGGCGGTAGACATGCCGGTAACCGTGTATACGGTGTCCCAGTCATTGGATGCGGAGCGGACGGCCACGCGGTAGCCCGGGCTGGATGTCGGTGAGAATTTCACCTTCACGGTACCCGCTGTCCAAAGAGTGCCGGACATGCTGATCGTATCGGGACCCAGCGCCGCCATGGCGAGCGCGTTGCCGTTGACCAGCGCATTGCGGGCCAGGTAATCGACATTGACATAAATGGAGTCGATGGTGTGGGTGACGCTGTTGTAATGGCCTAGACTGTCGCGGACATTGTGTTGCCGGTCGCTATAGCCGGGGCCATTGCTCGCATTGCCGTCCTCATTGGCCTGCGTGAACCGGACGGCCGTATAACCGTCTTTGGTAAAGGCCTGGTGATCGCCTCCCCTTCCCGTCCGGTCGTCGGCTTCCATGATATCGATGTTGGTCGGGACGCTGACAAGGCTGCTCAACATTTCCTTATACTCCAGTTTGATATAACGCGCCCATTGTTTGTTGGCTGAGTTGACGTCACCGAGCGAGAAGATACGCAGATCGGTACTGTCGATATTCCCGTATGCGGGGCAGCTGGGCGCCGATGCCGTATGCCCGCAAAATACACCTCCGGACACATCATTATTATTGACCGCCTTGATCAGCACATTTTTACTATCCAGATAGTCTGCCAGCGCATGCGCGCCGATGAGCCCCTGCTCCTCACCGGTATTCACGGAAAACACGATGGTATACCGAAAGGTATATTTGCTAAGCACACGGGCCAGCTCCATGACCAGCGCGGTGCCGGTCGCATTGTCACCGATGCCCGGGGCGCTGCCGGTGACGTCGCAATTGCTGGAATTGCGGCTGTCCATATGCGCCTCGATGATGATCAGCGAGGGATTGGTCTTCTGGCTGCCGGGCAGCACCGCCATCACGTTATATTGGGTCGAATTGCTGCCCACACCGGTACAGCCATAAGTGGAGGGCGCATAGGTAAATTTTAGATAGGCGGGTCGCAGGCGGTTATCATTGACCGCGCTGTACTGCAGGAATTTGTTATAGATCCACCGCCGGGTGGCGCCGATGCCTGTCGTGGTCGAGGTGGTGTCCGAGAACATGTTCCGGTTGTGAAAGGCGTTCAGGGCGAAAAGGTCCGCCTTCAGAGAGTCGGCCGAAATGTCGTTGAGCAACCCCGCCGCAATGGTCGCGGGGTCGGTGATGACGGTCGACGCCGTATAGTTACCCGGGGTATAGGACCCCAAGAGGATATTGTTCACTTCCGTGGAAGTAACAGACATACTGGATTGCGCGTGTACGCCAGCTTCTGCCAACAGCAGTAGGGCGGCGACAGGAAATAGGATTTTCATGCCGGCTTGGATTTAAAAGTTAATGTTCGGTTAGGGGTCAGCGCCGCTGCGATCAGCGGACCCGCGGATCACCGGTTGTTGAATACCTTTCTGACAAAAACCTGATCGGTCAGAACGATCTGAACCAGGTATACGGATGAAGGCAGCGCGGATAACCCGTCGAGCACGAAGGAGTTCGCTCCCTTCATGCCGGCGTATTGCCGGTCGCGCAACAATTGACCCTTGCTGTCCAGCAGCCGGATAGTCACCGGCTGGGTACGGCCAAGACTCAACCGCACCGTTACCTGGTCGCGGAAAGGATTCGGCGAAACGTCCTGCAAGCCGCTGGCCAGGGAATTGACGAGGGTCACGACATTGCTGTAGACGACATCGCCTCTGCCATCCGTCCATTCGAGACGGTACTCATTAGGGGTATTAGGGGTAGGGCTATTATCCGTGAATGAATGATTGACACTGCCGCCGCCGGAGCCCGTGCCGCTGGCCGCCGCCACTTGTCCGATGGTGGTAAAGTTGAGGCCATCTACAGAACGCTGGATATAGAAAGTGACATCCGGCGTCTCGCTCTGGTCTGTCCAGTTGAGGACGTTTCCTGCTTCTGTGGCCCTTCCCGTAAAGGATGACAGCGTAGCGGCCAGCGCTACCGACATATTGATGGAATAGGTAGCCGGCGTCGGATCCTGTTTGTTAGCCGCATCCCAAAACGCATAGGTAAAGGAGGTCGCGGTCACCGAAATATCCGTGAATTTCATCTGCAGCAAGAACGGATTATACCCGGTAATGACGAAATTGTTCGTAACGAGTACGCCATTGTAGTACAGCTGTTCGTTGGCAGGCACCGTAGTGATCACCACCGATTTGCCACTACCCAGGGTCCCATCCTCAGGGTCGCTGCCAGCCAGGGGGCCGGGACTGGCGATAGTGCTGAACCCATTCAGTGACATCAAAGAGTTTTGAACGGGGACCGGGATTGTATAGGTCTGGTCAACGGAATTGGGCAATTGCTCGATGCCGAAATCCTGACCCGTAACATCTGTATTGGTCGAGTTGAAGGTCCGTATCATCGGCGAGGTATTGATCCAGGCCGATGGAACCGCGGCGGTGGCCACCGGGCTTCCTATCACGCCCTGCGTCGTCGTCAGATATATCTCCATCCCCGTGGCGTTCACGGGGCAGTTGGCCAGTGAATACGTACCATCGGTGTTCACAGCGACTGAAGAAAGGACGTCGCCGGTCACCGGGTCCACGAGGTTGGCATACAGACCACCACCTGCATTGGTGCCGGGCTCCGAGTTTGTACGGATATTCGTAAAACCGCCCGCCGCGCTGCCGTCGGCGTCATCCCAAACCGTGCCGCTGACGGTGATACAGGTAAGCGTCAGGTTCTGCGTGGTATTGAGCACGATACCCCATGCCCAGGTGTTGAGCAGACGGGCATTCCCATAGTCATCACACTGCTGAGCGTCATGGTTGTTATATGTGCCGCTGACAAGCACCGAGTCGGCCGGCGTGACATTCAGCGGGTTCCCATCGCCACTCCAGGCGCGTCCATACGTGGGGACGGCCGGGGTCTGCGGCCAAACGGGCGTAACGCCGACTACGGAATTATTATAACCGGTGCCGGTAGTATTGTTGTTGTTGTTCGAACAGTCGGTACCCATACTGCTGAGTTGCGTGTCATTCCAATACAGGGTAGTATTGGACACCACCGCGCCGGCAGGAGATACCCCATCGACACGGAAACCCAGCTGGTTCAGCTCCACATCATAAAAAGGGATATTGATACGACCCTTGCGGTATGAGAAATTGATCGGAAAGGTGGTATTGGCCGGCACGACATTGCCCAGACCGTCTTTGCCGTCCCAGACATAGGTGATGACACCGGGCGACTGATTCACCAATTCGATAAACCGGTCGGCTGTATTATTTTGAAAACCCGGGACGCCGTTCAGATCGAACAGCATATAATAGTCACCGGCCTGGGGCGCCATGAACCGAACATTATAGGGTCCGGGTGGACAACCTGAGATCACCGGAGCGAGCAACACCGGCGGGGGCGGGATCGAGCAGGCCGGATAAATGGAGGCATCGGGCGCGTTGAGGAAGACCTTGAAACCGCCGGTCAGATAGGGAGATACCAGGTTCGGCAGATTGATGGAATTCCGGTCTACGAGCCAGTTGCCGCTATTGGTCACACCAAAACTGTTAAAAGCCACGATAAAGGTCAGCGGCATGAATCCATTGTTGGGGAACGAGACCTTCACGGTCACCGAGTCCGGAGTATAGCCAAAGAATGCTGCATTCGTAGGCGACTGGGGATCCTGGATATCGTTCTTTGCCGGGTTGTAAACGGACATGGCCCACTCGTTACAATGCACACGGCCGGCAAATTTGGATGCTGCGCTTGCAGCCACGGTAATATCGAAATATTTTGACAGCATGGATTCCCCGCCGGCGAGATGCGTTACACCGCCGTCGCTGCTCCGGTAGAATGACACATAATAGTCCCCGTTCATGGTCGGGGTAAAGCTCAGCGGGACATAACCCGACAACGGCAGACCGCCGATCTGAGGTCCGGCCACCGCGCTGGCATAACTGCTGATAAAACCCGCGCTACCCGTGGTCGACGGCAGATGAACGGTTGAGATCAGTGCGCCCGTCGGGTTATATATATTCATATACACGTCCGAATAGGTATTGATCGGCGTGGCGGGAGACAGGGTTTCCCAATTGAAGCCATAATATACCTTTTCGGTGGTAAAATCCTTGACATAGATGTAGACCCGGGCGTCGACGGGCGCGCCAAGATAGCTGCCGACATTACCGAGGGGAAAACTGGCGGTGGTGGAAACGATGAGACCGGTACCGTTGGTGGAGGAAGGCATCACCTGCTTTGTACCTTCGGCGACGATCCGCGTGCTATACGCTATCCCGGAAAGGATTAGCAGGGCGGCCGCAAAACGGCGATGGCGGATCAAATTCACAAGCAGGCTGAAAACCCTGGTTGGGTAAACAGGTTTCATAAGTATGGATTAAAGTGGACTAATCCCCGGCGACCCAAGCATTCGTCGACGGGATTTAAGACCTGAATGCAAATTATCATCTTTTATCCGATGGTCCTATCCTCACAAATTCTGTAGACTACTCTAAAAGGACAAATAAGTTCTATATGTTTTAGTAAACAATGACTTACGCATTAAATAAATTAATTTTAATACGTGTTTAGTTTTCCACATCAGTAAAAACACTTAGTGCGGGATAATGGGAAAATCATGCCTTTTGCAATCGGTTGATACAAGCCGCCAGACTGCGTTCCCAGGCCAGGATCGGCACTCCATAGCTGTCCCGGATAAGGGTCTTATCCATCAGCGACCAGGCCGGCCGGCGGGCGGGTGTGGGGAATTGCGTGGTAGGAATAGGGCTCACTTTGCACGGGCTGTCGATCAGGAACCGGATCGCCAATGCAAACTGATACCAGCTAATCTGTCCTTCATTACTATAATGATAGATACCCGGAAGGAATTTCCGGGCAGAAAGGATCATTAGGATCGCCGCGGCAAGATCAGCCGCATAGGTAGGTGTACCTACCTGGTCATCGACGACGCCGATAGCAGGCCGCTCATTCATAAGCCGGATCATCGTCTTCACGAAGTTGTTGCCGAATTCGGAATACACCCAGGAGGTCCGGATGATCAATGCGCCTTCGCTGTATTCGCGCAGTACCTGTTTTTCGCCTTCGAGCTTGCTGGCGCCATAGACATTGATGGGACCTGTCGGGTCGTCTTCTTTCAATGGGATGTTCCGGCTGCCGTCGAAAACATAATCGGTGGAGATATGGATCAGCCGCGTGCCGGCAGCCCGGCAGGCCTTTGCCAGGAAACCCGGAGCGTCGCCATTGATGCGGAAGGCGGTCTCCGGTTCGCTCTCCGCCTTGTCGACCGCGGTATAAGCCGCGCAGTTGACGCACCAATCGGGTTTGACATCGGCGAATACGGCCTGTACCTGCTCAGGGTCATCCACTTCAAGTTGTTCGCGGGTGGTAAAAACAAAGTGATGCCCCGCAGCCAGCCGCTGCAGCTCGCGACCTAGCTGGCCGCCCGCGCCGGTGACGAGTACTGTCTTCATCCGACTAGTTTAAAGGTGTTCCGGCAGTCGGCGAGCAAAGGCAATGCTAAGTCCTTGGCCGAAACGATCCGCTTGTCCGCCGGGATCCTCCAATCGATGTCGAGCACAGGGTCGTCGAACCGGATGCCGGCCTCGCTTTCCTTTTTATAGAAGGCATCGCATTTATAGGCCACCTCGGCGGTTGGCGTCAGCACGGAAAATCCGTGTGCGAACCCGGGGGGAATGAGGAATTGCCATTTGTTTTCGGCCGAAAGCTCGATGGCGATGTGGCGGCCATAAGTGGGAGACCCCACGCGGATATCGACGGCGATGTCCAATATGGCTCCTTGAAGTACCCGCAGCAATTTGCATTGAGCATAGGGTTCCAGCTGGTAATGAAGACCGCGGATCACCCCATAGCCGGAAAACGATTGATTGTCCTGCACAAAGTGATTGGCGATGCCCTCACGGCGAAAGACCTCTTCGTTATAGGATTCGAAAAAGTAGCCCCGCTCGTCGGTATATACTGCCGGCTCGAAGATCAGCAGTCCGGGGATATCGGTAGTCCTGAACGGCATTCCTTATCTTTTGTGGTATTGTTCCTTATAGTATTTCTGATAGTCGCCGGAGGTTACTGCCCGGACCCAGTCCTGGTTGGAAAGATACCAGTCGACGGTCTTTTCCAATCCTTCTTCGAATTGGAGAGACGGCTGCCATCCCAGTTCCCTGTTCAATTTCGTCGCATCGATGGCATAACGAAGATCGTGCCCGGGGCGGTCTTTGACAAATTGGATCAGTCCTGCCGAGGTGCCTGCGGGACGCTCCAGCTTCCGGTCCATGATCCCACACAGCAAATGGACGATATCGATGTTCTTCCATTCGTTGAAGCCGCCGATATTATATTTCTCGCCAACCCTTCCTTTATGAAAGACGGTATCGATAGCGCGGGCATGGTCCTCGACATACAGCCAGTCGCGGACGTTCTCCCCTTTCCCATAGACAGGCAGCGGTTTGCTGTGCAAAATATTGTTGATCATCAGCGGGATCAGCTTCTCGGGAAAATGGTGGCTGCCATAATTGTTCGAGCAGTTGGAGAGGATGACCGGCATGCCATAGGTGTGATGCCATGCCATGACGAAATGGTCCGAAGAGGCTTTGGAGGCCGAATAGGGTGAACGCGGATCATAAGGCGTTTCTTCGGTGAAGAACCCTTCGGCGCCCAGCGAACCGTATACTTCGTCAGTGGAGACGTGGTAGAAGAGCTTGCCGGGGAAATCGTCTTTCCAGGAATTGAGTGCTGCGTTGAGGAGGGTGGCTGTGCCCAATACGTTGGTGCGTACGAAAGCCAGCGGGTCCATGATACTGCGGTCTACATGACTTTCCGCCGCGAGATGGATCACGCTGTCAAAGCGATAGGTGGCGAACAGCTGTTTAAGCAGCCCGACATCGGTAATATCGCCCTTTTCGAAAATATAATTGGGTGCCGACTCGATGTCTTCCAGATTGGCCAGGTTGCCGGCATAGGTGAGCGCGTCGAGATTGACAATGCGGTATTGCGGGTATTTGGTGACGAACAGCCGCACTACATGCGAGCCGATAAAGCCGGCGCCGCCGGTGATCAGGATAGTCCTTTTCTGCTCTGCCATTACAAACTCCAGTATTTTCTATTGTGTATCTTATTCTTATAGGTTCCTTTCAGGTCAGCGACAAGGGCGCCTTCACGGGTAATCGAGCAAAAATAAGCATCGTCGAGATCCTTATATTGGGTGTGCGGGACAGTAATAATGACGGCATCGTAATCGGTCCTGAGCTGGCTGGTCAGATGCAGTCCATATTCATGGTGCACCTCTTCCTCTTCGGCATACGGATCCTCGACGTCCACTTTTATATTGAAGGCCAGCAGCTCCTTCACTGCATCGACGATACGCGAGTTGCGGATATCGCTGACATTCTCCTTGAACGTCACGCCTTTGATCAGCACCTTTGGCTCATTCGAGATGCGGAGGACGTGGGTGATGATCTTGCGGGCGACATAACGTGCCATATCGTCGTTGATATAGCGCGACGAAGCGATGACCTTCGATTCGTAACCAAGTGCGGCAGCCTTATAGGTGAGGTAATAGGGATCGATCCCGATGCAGTGCCCGCCAACCAGACCGGGGTGGAATTTCAAAAAATTCCATTTGGTGCCGGCGGCATCGATGACATCATAGGTATTGATCCCCATGCGGTCAAAGATAAGCGATAATTCATTCATGAGGGCGATATTCAGGTCCCGCTGGGTGTTTTCGATGATCTTGCTGGCTTCGGCAACCTTGATGCTCGGAGCGCGGTGAACGCCGGCATCGACGACGAGCTCATATGTCTTTGCGATCTCTTCGAGCGCGAGCGGGGTGTCGCCGGAGACCACTTTAACGACGGTCCGCAGCGTATGTTTTTTATCGCCGGGATTGATGCGTTCGGGTGAATAGCCCAGGCTGAAATCGCCGTCCTTCAGACTGAGCCCGGAATGCTTTTCCAGCAGCGGGAGACAGTCCTCTTCGGTACATCCGGGATAGGTGGTGGACTCATAGACGATATAATCGCCTTTTTTGAGCACCTTTCCGACAGTGGTCGAAGCGCCGATCAGCGGTTTCAGATCGGGAACATTGTATTTATCTACGGGAGTCGGAACGGCTACGATAAAGAAGCGGGCCTTTGCGAGGACATTGGGATCGCTGGTAAATGTGATATCCCGGTCCCTGAATTCGCCGGGGGCGACCTCTTTGCTGGGGTCGACGCCTGCGCGCATCAGCTGGATGCGGTGGTTGTTTATATCAAAGCCGATAACGGATATCCGGCGCGCGAATTCGAGGGCGATAGGCAGCCCTACGTAGCCAAGACCGATGACGGCCAGTTGCGCTTTTTTTGTCAGGAGGTCTTCGTAGATCTTCGATTCATTCATGGTATTGGAGAACTGAGTTGATTTTAACTTTGGCTTACGAATTCTTTCGGCTGCCGGGTCCATTCCTCGGGAGGCAGCGATTTGAAGTATTCATAGGTGCGTTTCAGACCCTCCTTCCTCTCCACCTTAGGCTCCCATCCGAGGATCTCTTTTGCGCGGGTGATATCGGGCCGGCGTTGTTTGGGATCGTCCACCGGCAGCGGTTTATAGACGATGGATTGTTTAGTCCCCGTCAGCCTGATCACTTCCTCAGCGAATTGTTTGAGGGTGATCTCCGAAGGGTTGCCGATATTGACGGGAAGATGATAATCGCTCAGCAGGAGACGGTAAATTCCTTCCACCAGGTCGTCCACATAGCAGAAGCTGCGGGTCTGGCTGCCATCACCGAAGACGGTGAGGTTTTCACCTCGCAGCGCCTGACCGATAAAAGCCGGAAGGGCTCTGCCGTCATTGAGCCGCATCCGCGGTCCGTATGTATTGAATATCCTTACGATGCGGGTCTCGAGTTTATGGAAGTTATGATAGGCCATCGTCATGGCTTCCTGGAAGCGTTTGGCTTCGTCGTAGACGCCGCGGGGGCCGACGGGGTTGACATTGCCCCAGTATTCTTCCGTTTGCGGATGGATCAGCGGGTCGCCGTAGATCTCCGAAGTGGAGGCCACCAGGATCCGCGCCCTTTTGGATTTCGCAAGGCCAAGGCAATTATGGGTGCCGAGTGAACCTACTTTCAGCGTTTGGATCGGTATCTTGAGATAGTCGATGGGGCTGGCCGGTGAGGCGAA
>DASYSV010000235.1:0-11304 GCA_036010185.1 Puia sp. | reverse complement strand
GTCATAGATGGGTCGCTCAGCGAGTATCTTCCAGGGATTGTCCATGGTGCAAAAATAAAAAAGAGACCGGCTCGCAAGGTAAAAAATCGCGCCGGTCTCTTTTTTTCTAATGTCCTGAGCCTATCGGTTCAGGGGACCTCCCGTTAGGGAGGTTTCTCGTCGATGAATTATCTTATTTCAACCCGAAAGCCTTTTTCACTTTCGGCACATAATCTAATTTTTCCCAGGTGAAGAGCTCTACTTTGCGTTTGACCTCTTTTCCGTCGGGAGAGACGAATACTTTCTCGACCACCTGCGGCTGGCGTCCCATATGACCATAGGCCGCCGTCTCGCTGTAAATAGGATTACGCAGCTTGAGACGGTTCTCGATGAAATAGGGCCGCATATCGAACAGCTCCGTGACCTTTTTGGCGATCTGCCCGTCGGTGAGCTTGACCTTGGCGGTGCCATAGGTATTTACATTAATGCTCGTGGGCTGTGCCACACCGATAGCATAGGACACCTGTACCAGCACTTCATCCGCAACGCCGGCAGCAACCAGGTTCTTGGCGATATGCCGGGTCGCATAAGCCGCCGAACGGTCTACCTTGGAGGGATCCTTTCCACTGAATGCTCCGCCGCCATGCGCGCCCTTGCCGCCATACGTGTCGACGATGATCTTACGGCCGGTAAGACCGGTATCACCGTGGGGACCGCCGATAACGAACTTCCCGGTGGGGTTGATATGGTATTTGATCTGGTCGTTGAAAAGGCGGGCGTATTTCTTGTATTTCGCCTTCACCCGCGGGATCAGGATCTCGATGATATCTTTCTTGATCTTTGCCTGCATCTTGGCTTCCGTATCGAAATCGTCGTGCTGAGTGGAGACCACGATCGCGTCGATCCGCACCGGCTTATTGTTGTCGTCGTATTCAAGCGTCACCTGGCTCTTGGCGTCGGGGCGCAGGTATTTGATCTGCTTGTTCTCGCGCCGGAGAGCGGCCAGCTCGAGCAGGATCTTGTGCGCCAGATCGAGCGCCAGGGGCATATAATCCTCGGTCTCGTTGCTGGCATAGCCGAACATCATACCCTGATCACCGGCTCCCTGCTCTTCCTTCTTTTTCCGGTCGACCCCCTGATTGATATCGGAAGACTGCTCATGGATGGCGGAAAAGATGCCGCAGGAATTTGCTTCGAACATATATTCACTCTTCGTATAACCGATCCGGCGAATGACGTCGCGGGCAATGTCCTGCACGTCGAGATATGCCCTGCTTTTTACCTCACCGGCCAGTACGACCTGTCCGGTCGTAACCAGCGTTTCACAGGCTACCTTGGATTGCGGGTCAAAAGCCAGAAAATGATCGATCAACGCATCGGAGATCTGGTCGGCGACCTTATCCGGATGTCCTTCGCTTACGCTCTCGGAAGTGAATAAATAAGGCATTTTTTGTAAAGGGTTTTTTGAGAATTTATGAGTTATTCCTGATTGACGCGCAAAGATAAGTTATGCCGGGAGATTATTTGCTGAGATCCATATACAGCTGTAAATAATCTGTTAAATCGGATTCGGCGTTGAAGGACAGTACTTTCCTGCCCCTGACCTTCCCGAATTCTTCGACCAGTTTCTTGTCGACCTTTTCGGCTCCGAAGCTGATGGCATCGGCATAGGTAGCGCCGCCCCGGAACATCGCGGTATTGTTGGCGTCCTTATACGGCTCCAGATCCTTTTCTTTTATCGTAGGATGGATGTTGGCCAGTTTCTGGAAGTCCGGCCCCAACTTTTCCTTGAAGGTGGTCTGACCGATGGTGAACACGCACTTGCTATGGGCGAACACCGGCTCCTTTTTGTATACAGTCTTGAGATACAGGGGGATCAATCCTGTCATCCAACCGCTGCAATGGATGACGTCCGGGGGCCATCCGAACTTCTTCACGGTCTCGAGCGCACCTTTGCAGTAAAAAACGGTTCTAAGACCATTGTCCTCAAACCATTTATCATTCTCATCGTGAAAGATGAACTTGCGCTTGAACAGGTCTTCGTTATCCAGGAAATACACCTGAAGACGTGCATTCGGCAGCGAAGCCACCTTGATCTGAAGGGGAAAATCGTCATTATCCACCGAAACATTGATACCCGAAAGGCGAACGACCTCATGAAGTCTGTGTCTTCTCTCATTTACCACTCCAAAACGCGGCATGATACAACGCACCTCGAAACCATTGTCATTTGATTTAATTGCCAACTTGTTAACGATCTCTGCAAATTCTGTCAGCTCTAAATAAGGCGACATTTCGTTGGCAATAAATAAAATTCGCTTTTTTTGTAGCATTATTTTCTAAAAATTGTTGAGACGAACCTTAACTAAACGAGTTTGCAAAGGTACGATTTTTATTGAAAAATCGGCACAGACGCCGGTTTTGACGCTTAAAACGCCCAAAAAATGATTTTATTCAAGCGCGCAGGCGACCTTGCCGGTTGGTTGCAAAAGCAACGGGCTGCCGGTCGTCGCATCGGCTTCGTACCCACGATGGGAGCCCTTCATGAAGGACATATCTCACTTATTACCATATCAAAAAAGAACACCTCACTAACGGTTTCCAGCATATTCGTCAACCCGACCCAGTTCAATGATCCGGCCGATTACAAGAAATATCCTATAACCATCGAAAAAGATATCGCACTCCTGGAACGAGCAGGCGCCGACGTCCTTTTCCTGCCCGACCTCAGCGAGCTCTATCCCGCCGGGATCAAAGACCTCGAGCACTATGACCTCGGTTCGCTCGAGACCCTCCTGGAAGGTAAATTCCGCCCCGGTCATTTCCAGGGAGTCTGTCAGGTCATGCGGCGTCTGCTGAATATCGTCCGGCCGGACGATCTCTTCATGGGCCGCAAGGATTACCAGCAATGCATGGTCATCGGGCGGCTGCTGGAACTGATGGGCCTGCCCGCTACATTGCACCGTTGCCCCATTGTCCGCGAGGCCGACGGGCTCGCCATGAGTAGCCGCAACGTCCGTCTCGACCCGGAAGAACGCTTCTTCGCCGCCGGGATCCACGCGGCCCTGCTGACCATCCGCGAAGCCTGGGCGGCGCGCAACGCCATAGGGGATATCCTCGCCAAAGCCATCGCCATCCTTGAAGAGAACCATTTTCGCATCGACTATGTTTCCATCGCCGATGGCACGACACTGGAGCCGCTGACCGCGTGGCAGGAGGATGCCGTCGCGCTGATCGCCGCCTTCATGGGCGAGGTCAGGCTCATCGACAATATGAATTTGTCTACCTTTGCGTCCTCAAATAAATAGCATGGATATCGAAATTCTAAAATCCAAAGTCCACCGTGCCACGATCACCGAAGCCAATCTGAATTACGTGGGCAGTCTGACGCTGGATGAAGACCTGATGGATGCCGCGAATATGATCGAGAACGAAAAAGTCCAGGTAGTGAATGTCAATAACGGTGCCCGCATAGAGACCTATCTCATCAAAGGCAAAAGAGGCTCGGGGACCTGTTGTCTCAACGGTCCCGCTGCAAGAACGGGTACAGTGGGCGATGTCGTCATCATTATTTCTTACGCACACATGGATTTCGAAGAAGCCAAACGCTTCAAACCAGGCATCGTTTTTCCCAAGGAAGGAAATAAAATGTAACTTGTGGCTCTATGAAAAAGAGGTTCCTGACCGCTCTCCAATATGTACTCTTTTCTTCGATCGCACTCTTTTTTCTTTGGCTGAGCGTCAAGGATATGGATGCAAAGAAATGGGCGCAGCTTAAGGATGCGCTGGATCGGGCGAATTACTGGCTGTTGATCCCGGTGCTGGGTTTCCTTTTGTTCAGCCACTGGCTGCGCGCGCTGCGCTGGAGACAGCTGATCCAGCCGATGGGATACAACCCTTCGGCGGTGAATTGTTTCCTGGGAGTAATGATCGGTTATTTCGTAAATCTGGGTCCGCTGCGTCTCGGCGAGATCGTTAAATGCACCATCCTGGCCCGTTATGAAAAAGTCCCGGCGGATAAATTGGTTGGGACGATCGTCGCAGAACGTGCGTTCGACGTCGTTTGCCTGTTGATCGTTTTCGGTCTGACCCTCTTCTTTCAATATGACGTCATCCACACCCTCACCTCCGGCAAGACAGACGCCCTTTTCCACAATGCCAGCGGCCAGACTTCCTGGAGCAGGATTGCCATCATAGTGGTCATCGGCGCCATCTTTGGCGCCGCTTTCGTATGGGCTCTTACCCGTTTCAGGCACATCGGCATCGTGGGAAAGATCAGAAAGATCGTATTGAATATCTGGCATGGGCTGACCAGCGTCAAAGGGGTACGCAACAAACCGCTTTTCTTCGTTTATACAGCCGGCATCTGGGGTATGTACCTGCTCAGCACCTGGGTCGGATTTTTCGCCATCGATGCAACCCGTCATCTCGGCATCATCGATGCGCTGAGTGTACTGGCGATGGGCAGCATCGCCATGATCGTATCCCCCGGCGGCATAGGCGCCTATCCCCTGTTCATCCAGAAAACGGTGGCCTTCTATGGTGTAGCCGCACTGCCCGACGGCCAGGCGCTCGGCTGGCTACTCTGGTTCGGACAGTTCCTTAGCTTTATTCTTTTCGGCACCGCCAGCTTTATCCTGCTGCCGCGTATCAACCGGCGTCCACACTACGAAATTCTTACACATGAAAGTACCGCAGATAATACAGCAAAAGATATTTGACCTCGCCGGAATGCAACACCAGGTGCGCCGCTGGCGGCTGCTGGGCAAAAAGATTGCTTTCACCAACGGTTGTTTCGATATCCTTCATCAGGGGCATATCGCCTCGTTATCCGATGCGGCCCGGGAGGCAGATGTGCTGGTCGTGGCGGTCAATTCCGATGCTTCTACCCGGAGATTGAAGGGCGAGCTCCGCCCTGTCAACGGCCAGGACGCCCGGGCCATCGTGCTTGCTTCGCTGCTGATGGTGGATGCGGTGATCATTTTTGATGAAGACACGCCACTGCGGCTGATTGAAACCCTGCAGCCGGATGTGCTGGTAAAAGGCGGGGACTATACCCTGGACCAGATCGTAGGCGCAAAAGAGGTGATTGCGGCCGGCGGCCGCGTCGTCATCAATCCTGTTCTGACGGGATTTTCCACCACGGGACTCATCGAAAAGATACACCGGCTGTGACCACCGCCGGCCCATCGATCGCGCCTCCTCTGATCACCGCCGGCCCGGCGATCGCGCCTCCCGCGACTTACCCATGATACATGCGCTCCACCTCCTCGACGATCGATTCGATCGCCCGGTCATCCCCCTTTGGGTCATACGGCTGCTTGAGACTGCTGTTGAAGAAAAAGGCGACGGTCTGCCAGAAACGAGCCGTGAAACCGCCCTTGTATTCCTTGATGATATTGTAACAGTTGTTGCCCGTCTGCCTGTTGATCAGCTTCATCAGGATCTTACCCTGGTAGATGGATAGCTGTTCCAACGGCTCGGTGAATTCCTTTTTTAACACCTTTTCCTGCGAGTTGATATAAGCCTTGCGCTTTCCCTCGTTCGTCAGCAAGGCCAGCTTCGCGTTCATCTCGTTCATGATCATCCCGGCACGACGCGCATAGGGATAGGTCACATAAACGGCATTGCGCAGCCGGGTCCATTCCTCATAACGACGACGCATAGCCGGAGGCATCGGCGCCTGCACCCAGACATATTCCCCGGAAGATGCGGGTAATAGCTCGTTGCCGTAGATCCTGGCGGGAACGATGATCGTATCGTTGGGCCCATAGATCGGGCGGATGATGTTGGAAGGAAGACTCGTGTCGCTGGCTATATGCCGGATTTTCGCGGTATCGGCAGTCTGCCCGAACGCACACACGCCGCCCCATAACGATACGGAGAACAGGAGCAGGTATTTGAGTGTCGGCAGACGCATAATCGATCAATAAAGGTACTAATTTTATATCCGTCGGGCAAGCCGCGGGCGGCAGCTTTGGAGCACCCATAGTTAATACCCCCGACACCCCCAAGGTAACCCCCGGCGGACTATCCTTTCGAAAGCCTCGCCTGACGGCGTCTCCATAAGATACTGATAACAAACCCGGTAATCATGATCAATGTCCCGAGCCACAATAACCCGATCTGCGGGAATTCCAGCACCTTCAGGGCGACGAACGGAACCATGTCGGAAGACTCCTTGATGCCCAGATCTATTTTCCGGTCTTTCGCGACCATATTGAATCGCAGCGCAAGGTCCTGCGCGAACACTGTGTCATTGAGGAAATGCGGGACGTTGTCTTTCAGGTAGAGCGCGGGCCACGCCGTATAACGCATGCTGTCCTGCCCGACCACCGTCAGCTTTGCCACCAGCGCCGTGTCCTTCCGCGAGAAATGAAAACGATCGTTGTTGGGATCGACCTCGACGCTATCCAGGATCACAAACCCTTTGGAATAATAGGCCGTATCCTTCACCCCAAGCACGACGCTGCGGAAGGCGGCCGTATCCTCCTTGATGGCGGCATTGGTGGCGCTGATATAGGTGAAGATGTCCTTGCCCAGATAATGCCGTTTGTCAGGATTGGGACTGGGCGCCATCTGGCCCTTGGTGCTCTTCATGAAGTTCGGATACAGATCGAATTGCTCGCTTCCGTCCTTTTTCTCGAAATGTATCTTGAAATAGGTGGTCCTGCTGGCCGGGTCTACCGAATCGTTGCCTACATAGGTGGTCCAGTATTTTCCCATATCCGTACGGGTGCCCTTCAGCAACGTGATGTTCTCCATCGGGTCCTGTTTGGATTCGGGGGAAAAATTCAATGTGATCCCGGTCGTATTGTAGGATAACACCTGCTTTTTCGCCGACGAGAGCAGTATCCCCACCATCATCATGCCGAATCCGACATGTGCGATCGATCCGCCGGCGGCCTTCAGCTTCCCGTTGAGACCAGCGCGGATATAGGCCGCATTGGCCACGATCGCATACACCGCGCCAAACATCGCCAGATGTATAGCGGACAGGAACCCGATGCCGTATTTATCGTAATGGATGCCCCCGAAGACGCTGATCAGCACCGACACCACCAGCGCTATCGCGGTAGGCCAAACGATCTTTTTGAGAAAGACCGCATTGTCCGTCCCCTTGTATTTCAGGTATTGTGTCACGGCGGTCAGTAGGCCGAGGAGTATCGCGATGAAGATCTCGATCCGGTTGTACGAAAACGCCTGATCGTCGCCGGTAGTGAATTGTTTGGCCTTTTCGCGAAACAGATCGATGATCTTATTGATCACCGGCAGCGAGGTGAAGATAATGATGTACATGGACGAAAGAAACAGGATCAGCGATCCGATGAACATCCAGAACTCCCTCGAGCTCGTCGCCTCTTCCTTCGCGATCCTCGGTATATGCCGGTATCTCGCGATGAAAAGCCAGTAGGCCGGCACCAGGAAAACCACCACGAACAGACCGAGCTGTACATTCATGCCTGACTCCACGAAGGCGTGTACCGAGAGATCGCCGAGTATGCCGCTGCGGGTGAGGAATGTTTCATACAACACGAGTATGAATTGGGTGATCAGGAAAAAGAAGGTCGGTCGTAGCGAATGACCTGTCGCATTGTAGATGACCATGCAATGAAGTCCCGCGATCATCACCAGCCAGGGCACCAGCGAAGCATTCTCCACCGGGTCCCAGGCCCAATAGCCGCCGAAGCTCAGCGCCTCGTATGCCCAGGCCGCGCCCATCATGATACCCGTACCCAGCACACAAGCCGAAAAAAGTGTCCAGGGCACTGCTGCGCGGGTCCAGTCCCCGTATTGCTTTTTCCACAGCCCGGCAATGGCGTATGCGAAGGGGACCACCGTCGATGAAAAACCCAGGAACAATATCGGCGGGTGGATGACCATCCAGTAATTCTGCAACAGCGCATTCAATCCCTGACCGTCCTGCATTTGCGGGATGCTCATATAATCGGGCTGGCTGAAGATCGGCGCGCTCATTCCCAATTCCGTCTGGCGGACCAGGATAAAGGGATTGAATCCTATCTTCTGGCCGAAGACATAGATGCCCATGATCATGGTGGCGATACAAAAATTGGTGAAGCTCATCACCGTCATCACCGGCGACTCCCATTTGCCGGCCTTGCGGATCAGGATCAGCCCCATGACACATACCCAAAGGTTCCATAACAAAAAGCTGCCTTCCTGCGCCTCCCAGATACAGGCCAGCAGGTATTGGGGACTCAGCTCACGGCTGGAATGCTCCCAGGCGATATTGTATTCGAACAGCCGGGAAGCGATGATGCAGATGATGGTAAAGAAAACGGCAAAAACCGCGAACACGTCGATCGAAAAGGCCATCCGGCCCATTTTCCGCCATCCGGTCTGTTCCTCGGGGGTCTTCGCATTGGTCGCCCGGAAATAGGCGATGATGGCGACGAAAGAGGCGGCAAAGGAAAGCAGCGCAAAGAAATGGCCTATCTTTCCGGGTAACAGATGTTCGCCGATATATTGCATGCTACGTACATTAATTTTGGCTCAGGGCTTTCTGAGCATAATTGGGATCGTCCTTGTATTTGGAAGGGCATTTCAGCAGGATGCCGTCTTTGCGGGTGATCTCGAAGACATCCCCGACCATCTTTCCTTTTAGTGTGATCCGCTCGGCCTTTTCAAGGTCATAAGGTTTTTCGAAATGATAGATCACTTTGGCGGTATTGCCCAAGGTATCGCTGATATGGAATGCGAGAAAATTGGGATTCCTGACCGGATCGTACTCGAGGGGTTGGGATTTGTCCAGGTGCGCGATGATAGTGACGGTCTTGCCCGTTTTCTGCCGGGCCGAAGCGATGGTCTCATACGTGGAGAGGTCGCCCATGAAGCTGATGAGGACGGCAACGGACGCGGCGATGAGAACGAGGATAATGATATGCAGCTTTTTCATGACTGCCGCAAAGTTACTCCAAAAACAATTCCCACCCACGGCAAATTCCATTTACGGCCCCGCCGGTTTTCTTCTCGCCCGTACCCGCCCCTCACACTTTCCGGAACACCACGATCCCATTGTGCCCGCCGAACCCGAATGTATTGCTCATCGCGACCCTGACCGGACGTTCCAGCGCCTGACCCAGCTGGATCCTCAGACCCGGTGCGATGGCCGGATCGAGGTTCCTGGTGTTGATCGTCGGCGGAATGATGCCGTCCCGGATGGCCAGCAGACAGGCAATGGCCTCGATGGCGCCCGCCGCGCCAAGCAGATGCCCCGTCATGGACTTGGTCCCGCTGATGACCAGATTGGGCGGAGTGTCCCCGAATAGACGTCCGATAGCCTGCGTTTCGCTCAGATCACCCACAGGAGTCGAAGTAGCATGCGCATTCAGGTAATCTACGTCGTCCTTCCCAACCCCTGAGTCCTTCAGGGCATCCGACATGGCCCGAAAGGCGCCCGCCCCTTCGGGATGCGTATGCGTCATGTGATATGCATCGGCGGTCATCGCGGCGCCGGCCAGCTCGGCGTAAATATGGGCCCCGCGCGACCTGGCATGTTCATATTCCTCGAGCACCAGGGCTCCCGCGCCTTCTCCCATGACGAACCCGTCCCTTTCCAGGTCGAAAGGCCGCGAGGCATGTTGCGGATCGTCATTTCGGGTCGACATCGCCTTCATGGCCGTGAATCCGCCAAAAGATGCCGCCGTGATCGGCGCCTCCGATCCTCCCGCGACGATGACCTTTGCTTTACCCAGCCGGATATAGGTCAACGCATCCATAAAAGCAGTATTCGACGTGCTGCATGCGGACACCGTCGTATAGTTGATGCCCATGAAACCGTATTTGATGGAGATCATGCCCGAAGCCATATTGGCGATCAGCTTGGGCACGAAAAATGGGCTGAACCGCGGCGTGCCGTCTCCTGCGGCATATTCCTTCACCTGCTCTTCGAAGGTTTCCATTCCACCCTGTCCCGATCCCCAGATGACGCCGGTATCGAAAGGATCCATACCGGAAAAATCGATGCCCGAATCCCGGATCGCCTGGTCGGCCGCCACGAGCGCATATTGCGTAAACAGATCGGTACGCTTAAGTTCGTTCCTGTCGAGAAGCTCGCCGGGACTGAAATTCCGCAACTCGCAGGCAAAACGCGTCCTGAACCTGCTCGCATCGAAATGTGTGATGGGTCCGGCTGCGCTGACGCCGGCGACCAGCTGCCGCCAAAAAGTTCCTGGATCGTTTCCCAACGGGGTGATAGCTCCGATGCCTGTTACGACTACTTTGTTCATACTATATGTCTGTTATCGTTTTCACGTGAATGAAGGAGATTCGGGGAACGGCCATTCCACTTCCGGCAAATCGCCGACCCGCCAGTCGACCCCCAAGTCCGCCAGTAACCGATCCACCATATGAAAAAAGATGGATTGCCCCCGGGCGCGTACCAGCAACAGAGCAGCAAGCAAAGTCGAGACGACCAATGCCGCCCTGTCGGCGGGCTCCCCCTCGAAACGAACTTTTCCTTCCTTTCGCGCCTTATCGAGGCTTGCCATCATCCATTCGAGGATCGTATCGCACATCCGGTTGACCGCGTTCTGCAAGTCGGGCTCAAAGGTCGCGAAATCCGGAAGAAGCGAGCCCATGAGACAGATATTGTTCAGCTGACTGTTCCGATAGAAGACGGATACCAGGAACCGGACCTGCTCTTCGCCGGAATTTCCCGAGGTCCGCCACTGGTACTGGCGGATCCGCTCCAGCTCGCTTTCGATGACCGCCTTTCCCAATTCAGATTTCGTAGGAAAATAGTAGTGGATCGCCGCATTGCGTATCTCCATTGTTCCGGCAATGTCTGCATAGCTGAAGGCATTGAAGCCCTGTTGCCGGATCAGGCCATCCGCCAGACGAATGATCTCCTGGCGGGTCCGTTTCCGATCCTCTTCGCGCTTGCGCCTGGTATCCTCCACCCGCGTTGGTCTCATATATCGCTTTTCGGAGCAAAAATACTTACTTACTAGTAAGTAAGCAAACCCGCCCCGAAAAAACCCTGGCCCCTGGCTCCAGCCACCCGTCAGCCCTGGCCTCGACGCTCCGGGCAGCCCAGTCCTTGCCCCCCGCCAGCGCTGGCTCCAGCCACCCCCGCCCCGCCCCCGGCCTCCAATACCGCATTTCCATGGCGCCCGGACCCCCTATTTTGCTATGTCTTTATACTGAACTAACTTGCGTCCCGTTTTTAATCAATACGGATACTCCCTGACATGACAGACCTATCGAATTTTAACTCCAACGGTCCCAGCAACCCTAAGAACAACGTTTTTGGTCTCCCCTTCGTGGAAGAGGATGCCCGTCTCGTTATCGTACCGGTACCCT
>DASYSV010000065.1:0-7311 GCA_036010185.1 Puia sp. | reverse complement strand
CCCCGATCTGGCGAAGGCTATCTCCTCCGAAGAGCTTGCGGCTTACCGTCAGGAACAGGCCTTCAGTCATCGTGACGAAATAAAAGAAGTGCTGACCCGCGAACTGGCAAAGCATCCGACGGCATACTGGCTGGAACGTTTGCATGCCGAAGATATGTGGGCGATGGAAGTACTGGACTGGAAGAGGCTGGCCGCACACCCCGGTTACCAGGTGCTGGAGATGGAACAGCCGATAGACACCGGGGAAGGGAGGACCATGATCACCACCCGTTGCCCGATCCGTATCGATGGGCGGAGGCTGTACTCCCCGAGACCGGCGCCTTCGCTGGGACAAAATAATACGGAGATCGGGATGGAATTATTAAAATAACCAATGTCCATGAATCTATTGAAGGATATCCTCGTCGTCGATTTCAGTCAGTTCCTGTCGGGTCCCTCGGCGGGTTTGCGGTTGGCCGATATGGGCGCGAGGGTGATAAAGGTGGAAAGACCGGGCACCGGCGACATCTGCAGACAGCTGTATGTTTCCGATACCCGTATCGAGGGCGAAAGCACCATCTTCCATGCGATCAACCGCAATAAGCAATCGTATGCGGCCGATCTTAAAAAAGGCGAAGACCTGGAAAAGATAAAAAAACTGATACAGAAGGCCGATGTCGTCCTGCACAACTTCCGTCCCGGAGTGATGGAGCGTATCGGGCTCGATTACTCTACGGTGAGGTCCATCAAGCCGGACATCATATATGGAGAGGTCAGCGGGTATGGAAATGAGGGACCATGGAAAGACCTTCCGGGTCAGGACCTGCTCGTACAGGCCCTGTCGGGGCTCACGTGGCTAAGCAATGACCGCAACGCACGACCCACGCCCATGGGCGTATCCGTGGTGGATATCCTGGCGGGCACCTATCTGACTCAGGGTATCCTGGCGGCCTTATATCGACGGGGAGTGAATGGTTCCGGCGGACTCGTCCAGGTGAGCATGATGGAGGCTGTACTCGACTTTCAGTTCGAAGTGCTTACCTGTCACTATAATGACGGGCGACAGCTTCCGCAGCGGAGCCAGGTCAGCAATGGCAATGCTTATATCCCGGCTCCTTATGGCATTTATAAGACCCGTGAAGGCTACTTATCGCTGGCAATGGGAGATATCCCGATATTAGCGCGACTGCTGGAATGTCCCCCGCTGGAAAACTATACCGACAAGGCCGAATGGTTCGACCGTCGCGATGAGATAAAAGCAATTCTGACCAGACACCTGCTGAACCGGACCGCCGACGAATGGCTGTCCATCCTTCAACCCGCCGACATCTGGTGCGCCAGGGTCATGGATTATCACGAGCTGATGCAGCAGTTAGGATATAAAGTACTGAATATGGAGCTGAAGGTGAAGACGAGCAATGGACTTTCCATCCGTACTACACGTTGTCCGATACGCGTCGACGGCCAGATGGCTGCGTCGGAAAAAGGCGCGCCGTTGCTGGGAGAGCATAATGCGCTGATCGACGAGCAGTTCGGGTTGGGGGCGGAGTAGGGCATGGGCGCAGTTCGGATCGAGACAGGCATGGGTTCAGGATGGCACGGGATGGGTTTGGCGGCGGCATGAAGTAATTTGCCTTAAATGGGCGGAATGAATGTCATAGACACACATATCCATGTCTGGGATCTCGATCGGGCCGAATACCCCTGGTTGAAGGGAGACACGTCGATCCTTAACCGAACTTATGAAATAGAAGAGCTGGAGGAAGAACGCATGCGGACGGGCGTTACTCACGGAGTTCTCGTACAGGCGGCCTATAACCTTGAAGATACCGACTGGATGATCCGGGTGGCCGAAACGCATCCCTGGATCGCCGGAGTCGTAGGCTGGCTGCCTTTGGAGGACCCTTCCGCGACGGCCGCGCTGCTGGAACGTGACTATGTGACCGGCGGCTTGCTGAAAGGCGTCCGGCATCTAATCCATGACGAAGCCGATACGGAGTGGCTGTTGCAGGACACGGTGCTCGAGAGCCTGGGTTTGCTGGCAGCACGTGATATATCCTATGATATCGTCGGCATTCTGCCTGCGCATATCGCGACTGCATTGAAAGTGGCGGCGAGAAGGCCCGGTCTGCGGATGATCTTCGATCATGTCAACCAGCCTCCGCCTCCGGCCGATGGTCCGTTGGAAGACAGTGTCTGGGCGACGTTGATGAAGGAGGCCGCGGCTAATCCGAATTTCTACGTCAAGATTTCGGGTTTGGCGACGGCAGCGAGGAAAGGACGGCAATGGAAGGCCGATGACCTCGAGCCCGGTATTGCCTTTGCGGCGCGTCACTTCGGGGTCGAAAGAATTTGTTGCGGCGGCGACTGGCCGGTCTCTTTACTCGCAGGCGGATATGCCGACACCTGGAATGCTTACCGCACCATCATCGCCCGGCATTTGAATGAGGACGACCAGGCAAAGCTGTTGTCGCAAAACGCCGAACGGTTTTATAAACTCGCCATATGAATGTACTCATTGGTTTGACCATGCTCATCCTTGGCGGCATCTCCGCCGGCAGCAGCTATGTGCCTATAAAAGGTATCAGGGGCTGGGCCTGGGAGAGCCTATGGGCGGTTCAGGGAGTCGTCGCCTGGTTGCTTCTCCCGATGCTATTGGCGCTGCTCGCTACTCCTCATCTATTCGTCCTGCTTTCCCGGATACCGCTGTCCACGCTGACCTCCACCTTCCTTTTCGGTCTTCTGTGGGGATTGGGCGGGCTTGCCTGGGGGATGGCGGTCCGATATATCGGTCTTGCTTTGGGTTTTACGATCGCTACCGGTTTTCTTTCTTCGCTGGGGACCCTGGTTCCTATCATCGCCGGGGGCAGGATGGGTCAGATATGGTCGACCGGTTCAGGCCGGATCACCTTGCTCAGTATCGCCCTGTCACTGGTGGGTATCGTCATCTGCGGCCGGGCCGGATGGAAAAGAGAGCGGGATACAGCAGGGCAGTCGGCCGGGGGCGTCGCGGGCGCGGCGGGCGAAACCTTTCAGTTCAAAAAAGGCATCCTTATCGCATTTGCCGCCGGCGTACTGGGCGCTTGTTTTGCCTTTGGCATAGCGGCCGGCGAACCCATCCGTCAACAGGCCATTGCCGATGGCGCGGCGCCGGTGTGGGCGGCTTCACCCGTCTTCTTCGTCGAGCTGCTGGGGGGTATCACCGTCAATCTGTTCTATTGCCTCTGGATGAACCGGCGCAATCGCAGCTGGCGCGACTATCGTGCGGCGGGGAAGACCGGCGATCTAAAAACCAACTATGGTCTCTCGGCATTGGTCGGAGTGCTGTGGTATCTCCAATTCGTCTTTTATGGGATGGCCGCATTTTTCATGGGGCCTTACAGCTTCGCCAACTGGTCCGTACACATGTCCTTCATGGTCGTGGCCAGCAATTTGTGGGGCTATTATTATAAAGAATGGAAGGGAGCTTCGCGGGCCACGATACGTACGAATACTGCGGGCATCCTTCTGCTTGTGATCTCCGGCATCATCATGGGCGTTGCCGGTTATTCAAAATAAGACAAATGACAATCGAAACAAACAGCCCTTTACCCCAGCACCCCCGACCCGTCATCCTCATCGGAGCCGGGGGCATCGTCAATGACGCGCATCTTCCTGCGTATAAGATCGCGGGTTTCTGGGTGGCGGGCATCTATGACGTCGATAGGGAGAAAGCGCTGCGGACAGCCGCGAAGTTCGATATCCCTCTCGTGTATTATAGCATGGAGGATATGTTGGATCGGAGTCCGCGGTCGGTGGTCTTCGATATCGCGGTACCGGGTTCGCAGATGCTCCCCGTATTGCGACAACTACCTGAAGGAGCATGCGTGTTGTTGCAAAAGCCGATGGGCGACGATCTTTCCATGGCCCGTGAGATCCTCGGGCTGTCACGCCAGCGGCGAATGACGGCAGCCGTGAATTTCCAGCTGCGATATGCCCCCTTCATCAATGCTGCGCGGAATATCGTCAAACAGGGGCTCATCGGCGAATTGGTAGATATAGAATTCAATGTCAATGTATATACGCCCTGGCATCTCTGGAAGTTCCTGTATTCGCTGCCCCGGGTGGAGATCCTTTATCACAGCATCCACTATATAGACCTTGTCCGCAGCTTTCTCGGAAACCCCGAAAGCATTTATGCCAAAACGGTAAAACATCCCGCGATGGCCGAGCTTGCTTCCGTCCGCACCAATATCATCATGGACTACGGCCCCACGATCCGCGCCAATATCCTGACCAACCATTGTCATGAGTTCGGACTACAGCAACAGCAATCCTATCTCAAATTCGAAGGCACGCGTGGCGCCATCAAAATAAAGATGGGTCTGTTGATGAATTATCCGGAAGGCGTACCCGACAGCTTCGAATACTTCCTGAAGCATGACGAAACACCGGGTGAGTGGAAAACACTGGACGTCCCCGGTGGCTGGTTCCCGCATGCCTTCATCGGATCGATGGCACAGGTGATGCTTGCGGCCGAAGGTTCGATAGAAAGACCCGACAACTCCGTCGAAGACGCTATTCATACCATGGCGTGCGTGGAGGCAGCCTATGAATCCAGCGAGCGGGGCGGTGTCATTCCAAATTTTTAAAACCACAATTGCTATATGAACACTAGTACAAAACGACTCTTATGGACCTTGCTTCCCCCCCTGCTGGCCTGCTCGGTAGCTATGGCGCAGCAAAGGACGATCACGGGCGCCGTAGTCGATGAAACCACCGGTGAGCCGGTAGCCGGCGTCACCGTCGCAGTAAAGGGCCACCCCGCCGATGCCACCGCTACCGATAGCATGGGCATATTTCATCTCCATCCGACGACCGCGGGCCGTATTGTGTTGCAATTCTCATCGGTCGGCTATGAATCGCAGGACTTCCGGTACGGCGCCAACCAGGCATCCATCCGCATCGCTTTGAAGAAGAGCGACCAAAGCATGGATGAAGTGGTCGTCATCGGTTATGGGCAGACGGTCAAAAAGCGGGATCTCACCGGCGCCATCTCGGTAGTCAAGGCGGCTGATATCGTTCGCGCGCCTACGAACGATCCGTTGTCGGCCATCGAAGGGATGGTACCCGGCGCGGATATTACAGTCACCAACGGCAAGGAGAATGCTGCCGACAGCATCCATATCCGCGGAACGCATACCTTCAACGGGCTTACTCAGCCCATTTTTGTCATCGACGGCGTACAGGGAGGAAATCTCAGCACGCTGAATCCGAACGATATCGAGTCCATCGAAGTTCTGAAGGATGCATCCTCCACCGCGATCTATGGGTCGCAGGGCGCCAATGGAGTGATCGTCGTGACCACAAAGCACGGTCATGCCGGCAAGGTCAAAGTCAACTATAATGGTTATATGGGTACCAACGGCTTCGTGCAATATCCTCAGCCGCGTACGGGCCAGTCGTATGTCGGTCTCCGTCGCGCGGCCTACCAGGCATCGGGCCTATGGAACAGCCCTGCCGACGATTCGAAGATATTCTCCGCCGGGGAAATGGCGGCCATCCAGAACAACCAATGGGTCAACTGGGTGGATATCGTAACCAACGCCGGTCTGCGGCAAAGCCATAATGTGTCCGTCAGCGGCGGCAACGATAAAAGCAAAGCGTATCTGTCCGCCGGTTACTATGGTGATGACGGCATGATCAAAGGTAATAATCAGAAACAGTACAATCTGTTGCTGAATCTCGATCAGACGATTGCGCCGTGGATCAAGACGGGTGTACAGGCCGGCCTGGTGTATTCCAATATCAATACCCGCTCGTCCGACCCCTATTCGCTGGCAGAGACGGCAGTACCGCTCGGTACGGCTTTCGATAGCGCAGGACGTATCAACGTTTACCCGATTGCCGGCGCAGCCAGCACGATGAGCCCGTTGTCGGATGACCGCGGCCCCCTCATCGCTACCAATAACAATGTCTCGACGGCTACTTCGATCAACGTGCATCTGGATATTACGCCTTTGAAGGGGTTGAGCGTCGTCTCGCGTTTTGGTGCCAACTTCTTCAGCAGCCGCAGCGGTCAGTATTTCGACTCGTCTTCGCTGGAGGAGATCAATCACAAATATTCCTATGGCGCCGCGATCAATAATTCGACGCACTTTTACGAATGGGACAATATCGTCACTTACAATAAGGACTTCGGACCGCATAGTTTTACACTGACGGGACTCTCGACTTATACGCAGAACGTCAAGGAGACCTACTCGGTCAGCGGTACGGGTCTCATCTATAGCAGCCAGCTGTTTTACAGCCTGCAGGGCGCACCGGACAACCGGTTCATCTCTTCCGGTTATGTGCAGCAAAACAATATGTCTTATGCCGGTAGGCTCCACTATGCATATAAAGGCAAATATATATTCGACGTCACCGACCGGTATGACGGCGCGTCTATCCTGGCCGTAGGACATAAGAACTACAATTTCCCGTCGGCCGCCGCGGCCTGGCGGGTCAGCGACGAGGGCTTCATGCAGAACCTCAACGCCATCTCCAATCTGAAACTTCGGTTCAGCTATGGAGTAGCCGGAAACTCGGGTATCCCGGCTTATGGCACCCAATCCTTCCTCGTCGTGCAGAACATGGGCTTCGAAAATACCAATGCCCCCGCGTATATCTTCAACACCAGCATCGGAAATACGAATGTAGGCTGGGAATTGTCGAAGACGGCTAATCTCGGTGTGGACCTCGGTCTGTTCCGCAACCGGATCGATCTCTCGGTGGATGTATATAATACCAATACCGACAATATCCTGATGCTCCGCTCGCTGCCTCCCAGCCTCGGCGTGGGCAATACCTGGCAGAATGTCGGCGCCACGAATAACAAAGGTATCGAGGTCGCTCTGAATACCCGGAATATTGAAACGCCGAACTTCAGGTGGATGAGCACTGTCAGCTTCATGTCGAACCGCGAGCGGGTCACCAGCCTGATCAACGGGACGAATATCATCGACGGGCAGAATGCCGAGGTCAACTCGCTGTTGCTCGGTCATCCCGTCCACTCCTTCTACAACTACGTGAAACAAGGCATCTGGCAAACGGATGAAGCCAGTAAGGCCGCCAACCTCGTTTTTGGCACCACGCCCTTCGCTCCGGGTTCCATCAAGCTGAAGGACCTCAACGGTGACAATAAGATCTCTCCGGACAGCGACCGCACGTATATCGGCTCGCAGGTACCGAAATTCTCGCTTGGCTTCCAGAATACCTTTGTCTATAAGAACTTCGATCTGACGGTCTATGCCATTCTCCGTTATGGCCAGATGATCCAGGCGCAGTTCCTGGGCCGGTATTACCCCAATG
>DASYSV010000063.1:0-7187 GCA_036010185.1 Puia sp. | reverse complement strand
GTTCGCCTATTCCAGCGTGGAGCACATCGGTCTGGTCACGCTGGGTCTGGCGGCCGGGGGAGTAGGGTATTATGCCGCTATTCTCCACATCGTCCTGCATTCCTTCGCGAAATCGGCGATGTTCTTCCAGGTGGGACAGGTGTACCGCATCTATAAAAGCAAGAGCATTTATGATGCGGGAGATTATTTCCGATTCAATCCCGCGGGGGCAATGGTTTTATTAGCCGGGTTTTTCGTCATCACGGCCATGCCTCCTTCGGGTCTTTTCATCAGCGAATTCCTCCTCTTCAGCGCCCTTTTCGCCGGGGGACATTTTGCGTTGCTGGCGGCGGTGCTGCTACTGCTCACCGTCATCATCTGGTGTTTCGGAAAGAATATTTTCAAGATCCTTTTTATAAAGCCGGTGGGATTTGATGAGGGGGCGGTAGAAAGGATCCCGCCAGTAGAATCCCTGAGCCAGTATGTGCTCCTGGCGGGTGTCGTTTACCTTGGTTTCTTTCCACCGGGCGTATTTGTGAATCTCATCAACCATGCTATAGGGCTTTTGCCAAAATAATACTATGAACCGTATTTCCATATCGAACAATCAAACCATTCCTTTGCGGGATATTCCTGTGCTGGACTATGACGACTTCCTGGAGATGAACATAAAGATGTTGGAGCGAGCAGAAAGTCATTGCGTCAATTATTATGGATTCCGATGGAAGCACGGGATCAAGCTGATCTGCTGCATTGCCCATGACCGGGAGCATTCGATCCATCTGTCATCGGCGGAGATCAGTACGCATGGAGGGGCATTGCCGTCGTTCACTGCAAGGAACCTGGCATTCCAGGGTTTCGAGCGCGAGCTGGCGGAAAATTTTGGTCTGTCCTATACCGACCACCCCTGGTTGAAGCCATTGCGGTATGCATTCAACCGAACGGACAGAAGCAAGACGATAGCCAACCATCCATTCTACCGTATCGACAGTGAAGAGCTGCATGAGGTGGGCGTCGGGCCGATCCATGCGGGCATCATCGAGCCGGGGCATTTCCGATTTATCTGCAATGGCGAGCAGATCCTTCACCTGGATATCCAGCTGGGCTATCAGCACAGGGGCATCGAGTCGCTGCTCGTGAGCAGGAAAAAACCGTTGGAGCGTGTCACCATTGCCGAATCCATTGCCGGCGATACCGTGGTGGGACATAGCCTGGCTTTTGTCAACCTATGGGAAAGCCTGAGCGGGTTCGATCCGCCGGAGGAGCTGCAGCTTTCCCGGACGCTGGCGCTGGAGCTGGAGCGGATGGCCATCCATACCGGGGACCTGAGCGCTATCTGTACGGACATCGCCTACCAGTTGGGCAGCGCCGTTTTCGGGCGGCTGCGCACCCCGCTCATCAATTTTATGCAGGAATGGTGCGGGAATAGGCTGGCCAAAGGGTTGATACGGGTGGGGGGGAGCCATTTCCCGTTTAACGGCAGCCTGGCGCAGCGACTTGGCCACCTGCTGGACGCCTATGAACCCGCTCTGACCGAAATGTTCGATGAAATGAAAAGCCTTCCGACAGTGCTGGCACGGTTGGAAAAAACGGGAGTAGTAACCCGTGAGCAGGCAGCTTCGATCGGGGCCGTGGGGATGGTGGCAAGAACTTCGGGGATCGACCGGGACATCCGTGAATCGCATCCCTTTGGTCTGTTCAGGAGGACGGTGCATCAGCCCATCATCAAACATCATGGAGATGTCTACTCCCGGACGCAGCTGCGAAAGGAGGAGATCGCACAATCCACCCGGTACGCGCGTGAATGGTTAAGGAATATTCCGGTGCCGGCTACCCGCACCGACGCTCCGGGAAGACCCGCCGCGGGTGCATTCGCCATTTCTCTTGTCGAAGGCTGGCGGGGTGAGATCTGCCACTGCGCCGTCACAGATGACGCCGGCGAGCTGCTGCATTATAAAGTAAAGGACCCCTCCTTTCATAACTGGCTGGCGGTTGCCCTGGCTGTCCGAAACAATGAAATTTCCGATTTTCCGATTTGCAACAAAAGCTTTAATCTAAGCTACTGCGGTCATGACCTTTAAATTTTGATACGTATGCTCGACAATTTCAAGATCCTCCTCCACCAGGGAAAACAATATATCCCCGATGTGACGAAAGCGCAGGTACCGGGCAATTTCCGGGGGAGGCCGGTGATCAGCACTTCGCCGGTCGATAGCCATGCATTGGCGGAGCTATGTCCCACGGGAGCTATTAGCGGTGATCCTGTTAGCATCCACCTGGGGAAGTGTACTTTCTGCGGCGAGTGCGCGTTTTCCTTTCCGGAGAAGATATGTTTTACCAGGGACTATAGGATTGCCACTAATCTCCGGAATGAACTGATCGTACGGGAAGGGGTAGATGTCCCCATCCGGCTGAACCCCGATGCTATCCGGGAAGAAATATCGAAGTATTTCAGCGGCTCGCTGAAGCTGCGGCAGGTGTGTGCCGGTGGCGATAGCAGCACCGAATGGGAATTGAATGCATGTGGGAATGTAAATTTCGACATGGGCCGGTTCGGGGTCGAGTTCGTGGCCTCCCCACGGCATGCGGACGGGATCGTCATCACCGGCCCCATCTCCGAGAATATGGCCGAACCGCTTCGGATCTGCTATGAGGCCATCCCCGAACCAAAGATCATCATCCTGGCGGGGACAGATGCCATCAGCGGCGGGATCTTTGCCGGGAGGCCATCCCTGAACCGGGGTTTCCTGCAGAATTATAAGATCGATCTGTATGTACCGGGCAATCCCGTCCATCCCCTGACCTTCATCAACGGCGTGCTGGATCTGATCAGGAAAAGAAAATAAAAGGGGTCTGCTATCCTTTTGTAATAAAAACTTTGATCCCTTCATTGGGAGTGTTTGCCCAGTCGACCAGGATCTGGCTGTCGATCGATTCGTATATACCTTTTTGTTCCCTGTCCTCGGACAGGTGCATTAAAGGAGACAGCATGAAATAACTGGGCTCGATATAATCCGGGCATCTGCCATGTGAAAAAGCATTCACCAGCACATACCGGAATCCCTGGTTTTTCAACTCTTTCAGCGTGTGCAGCGTCAGGGGGACGGCTGCATGGATGTTATCGTTGTGTTCATTCTTCATCGGGGTGATATATGGCTCTGCATCGCATCCTTCAGCTGTATTAGCTTCATTCTTGCCATTTGTATATTGCTCCATTGCATTGCTGGCCATCCGGGATGTAGGGCGTGTTTTCACACCACGATCAATCCGGTTTCCTGGACCCCTTTCGCTCAGGATCGGCGGGCCGCTCTACCTGCCAGTTCTCGTTGTACCTGACGAAGAAAGACAACCAAATGGCCCGGGAAAACCGCATTAACCAGGGTTGAGCGATCACCAGGGCGACGATATTGCATCCCATCCACCAGAAAAACCTGCCGTCGTTGAGCGAGAACCCGATCGACACCCACCAGGCGAGACATGTAACGGCAGACAAGGCTACGGTGATGGCATAGCTGATATAGCTGGTGCCATAATAGAATCCCACTTCGATCTCCAGGTCCTGATCGCAAACGGGGCACTTGTCATACATTTTCATGAACTGTCTAAGATTATAGGAGCTGCGTACCTTGAACATATCGCCGGTCCTGCAGCGCGAACACTTATGATGGAACAGGCTCCGCCAATAGCCCGGTTTGTTCTTTTGGTTTTCAGCACACATCTAATTACGAGTCTTTTTGGATAAATGCCAGCACACCGCTCTCTGTGGAACTAGCCCACCCGAGCAATATTTCACTGTCAATGGGTTCATAAATTTCCTGGTCGGCGGGGTCCTCGGGGAGTTGTTTAACCGGCTCCACCATAAAATGATTCAATTCGATGCAGCCGGCATATCGGTCTACCGTATAGCCCTTAACCAGGACAAAACGAAAGCCGAGATCTTTCCACTCCTGGAGGATCCGCGCTGTCAACCTGACGCCCATTCCGGACTTTTTCATGCGACAAAACTAATCAAACGGCAAGGAGATTCCGGTGACATTTTTTACCGGGAAAAGTGACAAAGATCACTGCCCTGACCCATTCGGCATGAATCTTGAATTTTAGTGAAAAGTCGTTATAAATATCTCCTACTGGCGGATGATGATCCCGACGACCTGGATTTTCTCCATTCGGGACTGCAACGGCTGCCCTTGGAGCGTTGCGTTTTATCAGCAAAACCAACCACAATCCCGGATCTGACGAAATGCTCAAATCCCTTGCGTCAATATTGCAAAAGCACGCCTTCTCCGACATCGGCATGAAAATCCCGAAAATTTCGGAAAGGAGATAGGCCAGGAAAACTCTATACCGACACTATCAGGCTAATACCCTTCAATGAAAGTCCTCAAAAAGAACCCTAGAATTGATATAGCTGTTAAATGTCTTAGGCACTCTTCTGAAGAGGCGCGGGACCAGCATCCGCAAAGGATGTATCTACGTTTCCCACCAGGTAGATCAGGCGGTGGAACTCTTCCTGTTCCTTTTCCGAGAGTTTTGCAAAAATTGCTGTCAGATACGCCTTCTTACTTTGCAATTCTGCAGTCGTACCATCGTCAAGCAGGCGAATGAATTGCCTTAATTCATTGAGGGCAAGTTTCCGCAGGACCGACCCAGACAGGCTATTGAGAGGCATTTCCATAACACACGTTTAAAAAGTCCAAAACACACGTTCGCCAATATATAAAACAAATCTTGTTCCACCCCAAATGGGGTCGGTCCGGACCCCAGGAGATGTTTCGTAAGAAGGCTCTACAACGATTTCGATGACATTTTGGACCGCCGCATTATTCGGTGATTCCCTCGCTCACGTAAGGAAATCGGGCAAAAATTCCCCAATTTTATCTTCCCCCTGTGCCAATTCTTATTATAAATGGCAATCCCATTAATGCTTATGTCACTTATGATCTTCCCTTGTTCCAAAACACGGTCCATTGAACGGATCTTTGGCCCCCGTTTGAATTCACGCAATTGCCAACTGAATCATGGCGCTTCCAAAGAACTGCTCTAGGCTATTCTTTTCACGAGTTGCAACTCATCGTCATCTTTATCAATAGCATCCTCCAAAGCGACCAACCCGACAAAACTCAAAGCATTGGCAATCAATAATATATAAACAATTTCATGGCCCCATCCCGCCCTCGCCCCTCGATCCGAAAAATCCCAATTCCCCAATCCACCGGCAACGATTGCGTAAATATTTCGAAGCCCAATCCCCCCTTTTTAACCCCGGGAAGCTATCTTTAATTTTCATTCATTTCCCACTCTGCTTGTATGTTAAAAGAAAGTGTCTAATCCACTTTTCTTGCCCTTTGTGAATTCTTTGCGATATACGTCTTAACCAAAACTACGACCTATGTTTATGCTTGTTACACGAAAGCTAACCTTTGCTTTATTTTTCTTTCTTTCCCTCGCAACAACCGCCATCGGTCAGTCAAAATTTCACGTAGAAGGAAAAGTCAAACAGTCTACGGCTGAACCCCTGGCCGGCGCAACGATTGCCGAAAAGGGCGCTTCCACAAGCACCCTTACAAGAGAAGACGGGAGCTTTACTATTGACGTTTCCGGCCCGAATGCAACCCTGGTGATCTCCTATGTAGGCTACACCTCGAAGGAGATCAAACTAAACGGCCAGCAACGGCTGGATATCACGTTCCAATCCACCCCCAGCAATTTAGACGAGGTAGTGGTCATCGGTTATGGAACGACTACCAGGAAAGATCTGACCGGCTCCGTCGCTTCAGTCAGCGGAAAAACCATCTCCGCCATCCCCGTTCCAAACATCGCCCAGGCGATGCAGGGCAAACTGCCGGGAGTAAGCGTGGTTTCCCAGGACGGCCGTCCGGATGCAGATGTAGAGATCCGCGTAAGAGGCGGCGGTTCCATATCGCAAAGCAACCAGCCCCTGATCCTGATAGATGGGGTACCTGGTACATTGAGCGATATCCCGCCTGATCAGGTGAAAACCATCGACGTGCTGAAGGATGCCTCTTCTACGGCAATATACGGCGCCCGCGGAGCCAACGGTGTCGTCCTTGTCACCACCAAAGGCGCACAGGAAGGAAAAACCAGGATCAGCTACAATGGCTATGTGAAATTCAATACCCCTGCAAAATACCTGGGTGAACTGGCGCCCTATGACTATCTGAAATACGTATGGGCCAATGCTGCAGCCAACGGCGCTGCTTATCAAACGCCTTTTGAACAACTATTTGGCCTGGGAGCCAACGCCGGCAAAAATACCGGTGGGATCGAAAGCTACCGGACCTTACAAACAGACAATGAGCAAAAACTGGTGTATAACAATTCCACATCCTCAAATCATGACCTGACGATTACAGGCGGAACAGACAGAACAAAAATGCTGTTCTCTGTAAATTATGCGAACGAACAGGGGATGAAAATAAATTCCTACCTGAAACGCGCCAACGTATCGTTTAAGCTTAGTCAAAAACTATTCGACAACCTCATCTTCAATCTGGACACGCGCTATACGGATATTCAGGATATGGATGATGAAGGCACGACCAACGGCAGCGGGTCAATACTCTCTACCGCCTATCGTTTCCGCCCGATCGCGACTAATCACATTCTGGGCGATACCAATGCATTGAAAACAGGCAATATCGAACAATACGGAAAAAATGCGATGTGGGATCTGTATAGTCCTGCTGCACGTATTGCGGATTTCAATCCCCTTTCGATCAGCCAGGGCGCCCGGGCCATCGCGTCGCTGGACTGGAAGATCATCAAAGGACTTGTCTATCACACCGATCTGACCCTGAGCAGGTCATGGGGCCAAAAGCGATATTGGTCGGGCGCTGTTTACAACAACTATGTCGACGATGCAGGAAACCACCTTTTCGCAGGCGCCGTCGATTATGGAAAATCCGACAGCTGGGGAATGCGTTGGTCAAATACCCTTAACTATGATTTCATCATCAATAGCAATAACAGACTGAACCTTTTGGCAGGACAGGAAGTATCCAATTCGGGTGGCAGCAGCATGGATATCCAGGCAAACCATTTCCCTTCCAATTTTGACAAGACAACGGCTTTTGCCCAGATCAACCAATACGACCAGGTGAATGGCACATCGCAATTTTCTTCGAGTGTTACCATCCCCAGCCGTCTGCTTTCCTATTTTGGGCGGGCCAATTATTCTTTAATGGACC
>DASYSV010000059.1:0-4395 GCA_036010185.1 Puia sp. | reverse complement strand
TGTCCCAACGCTACGATCTCCCTGTATATATCTCCCGCCCAACCCTGCGCGAATGCCGGTTTGCCCCCGCCCCTCAACTGGTGCACCATTTCGATGCCAGCCAGCCGGTGACCATCGGCGATCTGACAGTCACCGCCTTTTCGAAAGCGCACGACGCCTCCGATCCTTACAGTTTTACCATCGCTTCTCCATCGGTGTGTATCGGGGTCTTTACCGACATCGGCGCGGTCTGCGGGAATGTCATCCGTCATTTTACGCAATGTCATGCCGCCTTCCTGGAAGCCAATTATGATGAACAGCTGCTTGAAAAAGGACGCTACCCCTGGCCGCTGAAGAATCGCATACGCGGCGGTCATGGCCATCTTTCCAACCGGCAGGCGCTGGAGCTTTTCATGGACTATCGCCCGGCATTCATGAGCCATCTCCTCCTCGCGCATCTGTCGCAGGATAACAACCGGCCCGAACTTGTACAATCCCTTTTCGATAGCCACGCGGCGGGTACTACCATCAGCATCGCCTCGAGGTATAATGAATCGGAGATCTATCCCATCGATGGCCGGTACAGCGGCGTCGCCGGACCCGCCTGGACATTCGATGGCCAGCCAAAGCCTGCAGCCCCTGTCATGCCCGTCGCTGCGGCGGCCGGGGAGCGAAATACCGCCTCCCGTCCCGGGCGTCCCGCAACACCCGCCCCCATTCAAATATCACTTTTTTGATTCCGCAGCCACGTCCGCAGGCTTGGGTGTCGCAATCTCCTCGGATTGAACGGTGCTCATCGCCGGCTTCTCTTTCAGCGTTTGCCCACCGACCTCCGGAACCACCGGTGCCGATACAGCGACGGATTCCTGCTGCGCCGGCAACACCGCCCGCACCATCGTCTGAGGAATGATGAGCTTTCTGGGATCCTTTTTCAGATAGACATTGAAGACCGTCATCGCCTTCTGCACTACGAAATATTGCAACAGGGCGCTGAAATCCGCCGGCGCAGACGGTATAAGCACCGAACCCGCCGCCTTTTCCTTATAAGCGCGTATGAAGAATCCGCTGATATAATGAGCCCAGAAGGTCGCCATCGGCAACAATCGTTGCGCATCTTCGGCATGGACCTGCCGTCCATGGAGGAACCCTTCGAATGCCACGTCATGAAAGCTGGCGATCATCGAAGCCAGATCGACGAATATGCTTCGCCGGAGCCGCCGCTCGCTGTAGCTCAGTGAGGGATCTCCGCTGAAATCGCTGATGGCAAGGTCCTTTCCCGTCAACAGCACCTGCCCCAGATGATAATTTCCGTGGATGCGGATCTTCGAGACCTCCATTTTACGGGTGTATATCTTTCGCAGGGTGGTCAGCAACTCCGGACGATAGGCCAGGACCCGGTCCATCCGTTCATGCCATCCTTTCGGTAGCGATTGAATACGACGCGAAAGATTCTCATAGGTCTCCCGCACCAGCGAGGTGATGGAAGAATACAACGAGCGCTGATAATGCAGCGAAAAGGGTTCCGGCTTCATATCCCTGCCTGTCGCGGCGGCGAGAGCCAGATGCATTTCAGCCGTCCGGGTCCCGATCAGCCGCGCCAGGTCTGCCGCATGGACGCCCAGAAGGTTCTGCATCTCGGGAGGCAGCTCTTCGAATGCGATAGGTTCCTCCATCGTCCCTATCTGCCGGTCCGGCAACGGACCGTTCTTTTCCAGCGCCAATAGCCGTTCGAGATAGTTGTTGATCCTCTCCTGGAAATATCCATATCCGTCACCGTGATTCTCGATCATTTCCTGTAATAAGCCGAGCACGACACAACCCTTCTTATCCTTCCATTCGATGCTGCCGATGAATGCCGGCAGATAGGGAAATTTCGACTCCTCCGAAAGCCAGCGGGTCAGCTCCTGGTCCGGATGGACCGACCAGGTCACGGAACGGTATAATTTCAGGTAGAAGAACCCGTCATATTGAATAGAGGTATTATAAAAATCCGAGCTGTGTATCCTCGGCACGAGACCCTCTGCCTGTTGCAGGTATTGTTTGACGCGTGGATTGGTCTCATAGATGATGGGACCCGCAGCAGGATGTCCCTGTTTCTGTCCCGACAGCTTCTGCAACAGGACCAGCTGCCATTCCGGGGCATAGAAGGCGTCGACCAGTATCCCGTCCCCTTCCCCGGACTTCACCTGCGCGACCAACGCCTCCGGGAAGACTTCGCCCAACTTTTTTGCAGCCTCCTCCCGAACCACCCATAGCGGCAACTGGTATAACCCCGTGATACCGTCATCTCCGGTGATCTCCAGCAACAGCCAAAACACGGAACGATCGTCGGCAGACAGAACGGCATAGTCGGTGACTACCACCTGGTAGGTATATCGCTCCTTCGGAATAAACCACTTCGCGCGCACCAGGTAACGCGGCAGGATGGTACTCTCCAATTGCTTTCTCGCCGTCCCTTCCATCAGTCCTGACCATTTGCGCAGCAGCAGGAGTGGCAATGGCTTTTCCTCATCCATTTCGGGATGAGCCTTCTCGAGCACGAACCAGTTGAAGGCATATGGCGCCAGCGTGAAGAAATACTGTCCGTCTTCTCTGATCACGGGAAACCTGTTCCTGCTGAAAACATCCACCGGAACGAATCCTTTGTATGCCACCAGATCGACCTCGGCCGCCTGCGAGAATTTGGACAGGTTGACGACGATCAGCAAGGTCTCGTCCTCATAGGTACGCGTAAAGCTCAGCACCTTCGGGTTCTCTACACTTACGAATTTCAGATTGCCGCGTCCGAATGTCCTCGACTTCTTGCGAACGGCGATGATCCGCTTCATGAACCAGTACAGGGAAGACGTATTGCTTTGCTGTGTTTCCACATTCACCGATTCATAATGGTATTCCGGGTCGAGTATGAGTGGCAGATACAGCTTTTGCGGGTTGGCGGCCGAAAAGCCCGCATTCCGGTCCGGAGACCATTGCATCGGCGTGCGTACCCCGTCGCGGTCTCCGAGGTAGAAATTGTCACCCATCCCGATCTCATCGCCGTAATAAATGACGGGGGTCCCCGGCAATGTGAACAATAGGGAATTCAACAATTCGATCTTCCGGCGGTTGTTATCGAGCAGAGGGGCCAGACGGTGACGAATGCCCAGATTGATCCGCGCCTTGGGATCACGGGCATATACTTTATACATATAATCCCTTTCCTCATTGGTCACCATCTCCAGCGTCAGCTCGTCATGGTTACGAAGAAAAATGGCCCACTGACAGGTCGCGGGAATTTCCGGCGTCTGATCAAAGATGTCGGTGATAGGGTAATGGTCTTCCATCTGCAGCGCCATGAACATTCGCGGCATCACAGGAAAATGATAGTTCATGTGACATTCATCGCCATTGCCGAAATAGGAAGCGGAATCTTCCGGCCACATGTTCGCCTCCGCAAGGAGGACCGTCCCGGGAAATCGCTCGTCGATATGCCGGCGCAGCTTCTTCAGGAAATCATGCGTCTCCGGAAGGTTCTCGCCATTCGTGCCTTCCCGTTCGAACAAATAAGGCACGGCATCCAGCCGGAACCCGTCCACCCCCATCTTGCACCAGTTATCGATGATCCGGAAAACCTCATCCTGCACCGCCGGGTTGTCATAGTTGAGGTCCGGCTGGTGGTGAAAAAATCGGTGCCAGTAATATTGCTCCGCCACTGGATCCCAGGTCCAGTTCGAATTTTCGAAATCCTGGAAGATGATGCGAACGTCCTTGTATTGGCCGGGATCATCCGTCCAGACATAAAAATTCCGCTCCTTCGAACCTTTCGGCGCTTGCCGGGCCCGCTGGAACCAGGCATGCGCATCCGATGTATGATTGATGACCAGTTCGGTTATCACCCGCAGATTGCGTTGATGGGCCTCTTTTAATAAATGCTTGAACTGGGAAATATCGCCATAGGAAGGATTGATGCTGTAATAGTCCGCAATATCGTATCCGTCATCCCTCAACGGCGAGGGATAAAACGGCAAAAGCCATATGGCGGTCACACCCAGGTCCTGCAGATAATCCAGTTTCTGCAGCAATCCCTGGAAATCCCCGACGCCATCGGCATCACCGTCACAAAAGGCCTTGATATGTAATTCATAGATGATCGCATCTTTGTACCAGTGCAATTCATCATCGAGTGCGGTAGGATCTGCCATACGGACAGTGTTTCAAATCCTGTGCCCGACCCCACTCAACAAAAAATTTGATCCCCCTATCTGCTGAATTTTTGTATTTTTATTCGGATGATCCCTGAACGGTCCTTAAAATCAGCAGTTTGGCTGCTTTTCGTCTTGTTGTTCGTAGTCCCTGGTAATGCCGGTGGAATGCCCCCCTCTCCCCCTCTTTCCTCAGGTCAGCGGGTAATGCTGGCGCCCTACTTCACCGTCCTGG
>DASYSV010000048.1:0-5246 GCA_036010185.1 Puia sp. | reverse complement strand
GATCGACCTCGCGGATGAAAGAGATCGGCATCCGAAAAGTGCTGGGAGGTTTGCGCCGGCAGTTACGGATACAGTTCCTCACCGAAGCCATCCTATTGGCGATGGCCTCTACTGTAGTCGCGTTGTTGCTGTATGTCTTGTTGTTCCCGCTGGCCGGTGATATGTTGGGAAGAGGGCTGCCATCCTTATCGGCGCTGCCGGTTGCGGCATGGGGGCTGATCTTATTGTTTGCGTTGTTCACCGGCTGGCTGGCAGGTTTATATCCCGCGACCTTACTGTCATCGCTGGCCTCGGTAGACGCGCTCAAGGCGCGGGTCGGGACAGTGGAAGAAAAGACATTGCTTCGAAAAGGACTGGTCGGGTTTCAATTCGGCACCGCTGCTGTGGCCTTTATAGGAGTCATCATCGTTTCCCGGCAGATCAGGCTTTTCTTCAGCGATCGGTTGGGTTACAATAAGGATTATATGGTATCCACACCGTTGCCGCGCGATTGGTCGGCGCAGGGCGTGGGGCGGATGGAAGGTATCAGGAACATTTTCGCCGCGATGCCGGGTGTTAAGGACGTCGCTCTCTCCTATGAAATACCCAATGGGATGAATGGAGGCGGCTTTGGCGCTTACCGGGCGGGGGGCGATTCTTCCAGCCCTGTGATCGCCGATGCCCTGGTCACCGACGCCAACTATGCGGCGACCTACCAGATACCGCTCGCTGCCGGTGTCTTTTTTCATTTGCCCGGCGAGGACGATTCGCGCGACTCTACCCGGTTGGTGTTGAATGAGACGGCATCGAAGGCGCTTGGATGGAGATCTCCACGCGAGGCGATCGGTCAACCCTTACGGCTGGTTGGCATACCCGGGAAAGTCTTTACCGTCAGCGGAGTCGTCAGGGATTTCCATTTCGGAGGAATGAACAGGCCGATCAATCCGGTCATATTCGGGCCGGTCAGTCTATTTATCACCTACCGCTACCTGTCCTTTAAGCTGGAGCCCGGCAATATCGGCTCTGCCATCGCTGCATTACAAAGGCAGTGGGTGAGACTGATGCCCGGCTCGCCCTTCGAATACAAATTCATGGACGAAAGCCTCGAAGCGCTGTATACGAACGAGCGGCGGCTCCAGAAGGCCGCCTCGACGGCAGCCGCACTTATGGCTGTCATCGTCCTGCTTGGCGTCATCGGTCTGGTGTCGGGAAGTCTTCGCCGGCGGACAAAGGAAATGGCCATCCGCAAGGTCGTGGGCGCCAGCGTGCCGGGCATCATCCGTCTGTTCATCCGGGAATATCTGCCGGTCCTATTGGTGGCGGGAGGGACTGCCTCTCCGCTGGCCTGGTGGATCATGCATCGCTGGCTGGATGAATACGCGACGAGGATCACGATCACGGTTTGGCCGTTTGTGACGGCGATCGTATGTCTGGCTGTAGTCATCGTGGTATTGATCATCGCGCAGACGTTGCATGCGGCAAGAGCGAATCCAATCGACGCCTTAAGAAGTGAGTGATGAGTGTGCTCAATGCATCCACAAATGCCCCAGCCATCCACCCAGCTCCATGAGCCAGGCCAGACCGAGGTGAACGATGAGACCTCCATAGATAGTGCGGGTGCGGGCGGCCAGTACGCCGAGGATGAGACCGCCGAAAAAGGCGGTGATACATTCTCCCATCGGTTTCCCGAAATGGATGGTGCAATAGAAAGCGGCCATTGGAAGTATGGCATCGGTGCCGGCATAGCGCAACACCGCGATGACCAGCAGTCCACGGAAAAAAAGTTCGATGCCCAGAAAATCGAGACCGTAGGAAATTTCATACGCCAGCTTCCACGGCCAGGCGGGATGAACATAGGCATTCATAAAGGCCAGGTTCCGCACCTTCGGATAAACGGCCTGAAAATCATGTTGGGTAGACGCGAGCGCCACCAGCGGGACAACCAGAAGAAGCATCCCAAAATACGGAGCAGGTTTGAAATCTTTGGCCGTAAGCCCTATCGACCCGAGACTCCCGATGAGGTCGAGCCGCCGGCATATCCAAAGGAAAATGAACAGCAGCAGCAGCTTGAGCGGTAGCTGCAGGACGAGCAACACATATCGCGTCCAGGGATAGACGAGCCTCCGCGGCAACAACGGCATAATGTCCCAGTGGACCATCTTAAACGAAAAGAACAAAGCCGCCAGCGCGAGCAGCAATACCATTTTCGGTTTGAAATACCCCTGTTTTTTCCATCCCCATTCGTATTGCAGCCCCCAGACCAGCGCGAGCACCATGCTGAACAAAACGAAAAAACCCACCAGGGCCAGATACCAGGGCAGCGCCTGTAAACGCCATTCGATGCCGATGGTATAATTGGCGGCGACCAGTGAGGCGACAAAGAAGATCGTGATCAGGAGGGCGGGGCGGGAGCTGCTGCGCAGCCAGGAGGCAAAGTATTGGAAAAATGCCCGCATCAGGACAGGAAGCTTTCTTTCATTTTGCCCAACAGGTCGGTTTCGAGCATTTTTTGTGCGAGCCGAAGCATATTGAGAAAAGATTTGCCGTGCGAGATCCCATGTCCGATGATCACCGGTTTGGTCACGCCCAGCAGCGGAGTGCCTCCATAATATTCGAAGTCAAACCTGTCGAAGAATTCACTTTCCGTCTGATGCCGACTCGTAATTTCGAAGAGCGATTCGGCCAGCTTTAAGATGACGTTGCCGGTGAACCCTTCGCATACCATGACGTCTGCCTTATCGAGCAGGAGGTCTCGTCCTTCGATATTGCCGATGAATCGGATGTGCGGATTGGCAGCCAGCAGGGGATAAGCGGCCTGGGCGAGAAGATTGCCTTTACCTTCTTCTTCTCCGATATTCAGCAGACCCACACGGGGTTCGTCGATGCCGAGGATATAACGTGCATACAATGAGCCGAGTACGGCAAATTGGTTCAGGTTCTCCGCCTTGCAGTCTGCGTTCAGCCCGACGTCGAGCAAGACTCCTGTCTTGCCGTTCTCTTTCGGTATGACGGTGGAAATGGTGGGTCGATGAATGCCTTCGATGGGTTTCAGACTGTAGAGCGCCCCAACGAGCATGGCCCCGGTGTTGCCGGCGCTGATAAAGGCGTCCATTTTACCGGACGCCAGCAGATGAAAGCCTACGGCGATGGAAGACTGCGGCTTTTCTTTCAAAGCGCGGGTAGGGTGTTCATGCATGTCGATGGTCTGGGCGGCGTGAACGACCCGGACCGAGGCGGCAGGAATATGGTATTCCTGTAACAATGGCGATATCAGGCTTTCATCACCAATCAGCCACAGGGTGGCCGATCCGGCTTCCTGCAACCAGGTCTGAATGCCTTTCACCGCCTCCAGCGGGGCATAGTCGCCCCCCATCATGTCGAGACCAATGTTCATTGGACTCTCTGATTACTTGATGGGAGAGTTTTCGGCGACGACTTTTCCTTTGTAGAATAATTTGCCTTCGCTGACATGGGCGCGATGGCGTACGTGCATCTCACCGGTGGTGCTGTCTTTGCTCAAGGTCACTTTCTCCGCCTTATAATGCGTTCTTCTCTTTGCTCCGCGCTGCTGGGAATGGCGTCTTTTCGGATTTGGCATATCACTTCTATTTTAAAAAATCTTTATACTTATTAACCGTTGCCGAGGTCTTTGAATTTTTCGAGACCCTTCCACAACGGGTTGCCGGGCTGGCTTTTCTCCCGGTCGAGCTCTTTCAGCATTTCGAGAACTTCCCTGTTGCAATGCGGCCCGCCCATTTCCTCGGGCTTGCACATCCGCTGCATAGGGATGCTCAGATTGATGAACTCATAGATCCAGTCGGATAGGTGCAGATGGCTTTCCCCTTTTGATATATAATATACGTCGGGGTCTTCCTCCTGCTGGTTCATTATCTCGGGGTCCTCCACCAGTTTGACCAAAATGTTGAACTCATCCCAAAGATCGAGCGGAAGCATATTCCCGCAACGATCACAGGCGATCTCGACCTTGCCGCCGACCTCGAATTTCAGCAGCATGAACGAGTTCTTTTTGTCCAGCGTCAGCTTTACCTGTGCATCGCAATTCCGGAAATCCTGTTGCTGATAGGCCTCAAAGAACTTATCGGCAATCCGATAGGTAAACTCATGAATACCAGCCTTTAGGCCCACAAACGCTATTTCAAATTCCCGGCGGCTGCTCATGACTGCTTTTTAAAGAGCTTGCAAAGGTAGGGAGAAAATATCTAAATTACAACAAATGAGGCTTTTTACCAAATACAGCCGTGTCAATATCGTCGCCAGCATCCTGGCGCTGGTCCTGGGCAGCATCGGGTATTTCTTTACCGTCAGGTATGTGCTGGTGCATGAGCTGGACGATACGCTAAGGATCGAAGAAGCCGAGATACTCGACAACGTGCACCGCCGTGACCGGCTGCCGGACCCGGCCAATTACGTGGACCAGCAGATACAATATAATCCGGCCACAAGGGAAGTCCCGAGAAAATTCCACCAGACCACCTGGAACGACCTGGTGGCGACGGCCGGGAAGCCGGCCGGGGCGCGGAACCATGACCAGGATCATCCTTTTCGGGAATTGGTTTTTTCCATCCGGGTCGGGGGGCAATTATACACCGTATCCATCGCGAAATCCGAGGAGGAGACCGAAGACCTGCTGATGCTGATCATGGTCATCACCGCCGGGATGATCGTGATCCTCCTGGGGGTCCTTTTTCTGGCCAACCGGTTGCTGCTGCGCCGTATCTGGCAGCCCTTTTACCGGACCCTGGACAATATCCGGGCCTTCAATTTGTCCACCCGGGAATCGCTGCCTGTTCCCGACACGGATATCGAAGAGTTTCACAGTCTCGATGAGGCCGTCCGCCAGATGACGGATAAGATCATAAAAGACTATGAGATACTGAAGAATTTCGCGGACAACGCATCGCATGAAATGCAAACGCCGCTGGCCGTTATAAACTCCAAACTGGACCTGCTGATACAGGATATCGGACTTGGTGAAGCGCATCACCGGCCAGTACAGGCTATGTACGACGCCATCGGCCGGCTGCGTCAGCTGAACCAGTCGCTGCTGCTGCTCACCAAGATCGAGAACAATCAATTCGTGGATACCAGGTCCATCGATCTTGCCCTGCTGATAGGAGACAAACTGCACCAGCTGGAAGATCCGCTGAAAGACCGTCATCTCCGGGTATACACCGAACTGGACCACCGGCCGCTGCCCATCAACGGATATCTCGCCGATATCCTGCTCAACAACCTCCTGACCAATG
>DASYSV010000021.1:0-6448 GCA_036010185.1 Puia sp. | reverse complement strand
GTACTTCATGCGCCGTAGTCGCCCCCATCCTCTCGATAGAGACCGGCGATTCAAGACTGCGTATGGCGCCGCGGGTGGCCGATACCACCACCTCCCGGCCCAGCGTGCTGGCAGCGGCCAGATCCACCGTAATAGCATTGGACGCACCGGCGACCTGCACTTCCCGGGTCTCGAACCCAATCGATGAAAAGACCAGAACGAACGGTGGCTGCTGATTCGTGGTCAGCCTGAAATTCCCGTGCTCGTCCGTATACGTTCCGATAGAGGTACCCTTGATGGTCACGCTGACCGCGGGAACCCGGTCGCCGCTCACGGCCTGGCGGACATTCCCGGAAACGGTAATGGAATTCTGTGAAAAGGAGGGAGAGGAAACCAGCATAAGCAACAGAATGGCCAATACCGGAATGGGCGATAGTTTTTTTCTCATTGCACGTTTTTTCTTTGATAAGCCTCCGACCCCGGTTTTTCCAGGTTCGGCATTGTGTATTACTAAAATACATATTGTAATCTAGCCTTGAAAATTTAATTTTGCGGGCATGAGCAAGCAGTTGCAATTCCCACATCAAACCAGCTTCTACCGCGGAAAAGTCCGCGACGTTTATACGATCTCCGATAAATGGCTGGTTATGATCGCATCCGACCGGATTTCCGCTTTCGACGTGATCCTTCCCCGTCCTATCCCTTATAAAGGACAAGTGCTGAACCAGATCGCTGCTTATATGCTCCGGGCTACCGCAGATATTTGCCCGAACTGGCTCATCGATACGCCTGCCCCAAATGTGGCTGTCGGCCGGAGATGCGTTCCCTTTCGCGTAGAGATGGTCGTCAGGGGCAACCTGACGGGTCATGCCTGGCGGACCTATCGGTCAGGGCAACGTGAATTGTGCGGGGTGCCACTCCCCGGGGACATGAAAGAAAATGATTATTTTCCCTCCCCGATCATCACCCCTTCGACAAAAGCTGAAGTCGGTCACGATGAGGACATCTCGCGCGAAGACATCATCCGCCGGGGTCTAGTCAGCGCGGATCATTACGCCGTCCTGGAAAAATATACGCTGGCCCTGTTCGCCAGGGGCCGCGAGCTGGCCGCAAAAAGAGGACTTATACTGGTAGACACCAAATACGAGTTCGGATTGCTGGACGACGCAGTATGCCTGATGGACGAGATCCATACACCCGACTCCTCGCGTTATTTTTATGCGAATGGTTTTGAAGAAAGACAGCAAAAAGGAGAAAGACAGCAACAGCTGAGCAAGGAGTTCGTCCGGGAATGGCTCATCGCCAACGATTTTATGGGAAAAGAAGGCCAGACCGTCCCCGCCATGAACGACGAGTGGGTCGATACGATCAGCAAACGCTATATTGAATTGTACGAACGGGTGATCGGTGAACCCTTCCAACCAAAATCCCTCAGCGATGAGGAGATTTATCAACGCGCCCTGTATTCCGTCGGAAATCTTAGCTGAGGGCCGGTATCCTTGCCCGGCGACCCCACCGGTCATTGCCTTCTTAGCTGAGGGCGTGGCCCTCGCCGCCTCCTTTTGGCAATGTGAACGCGAACGTGCTTCCTTTACCGGGCTCGCTCTCGATCCTCATCGCGCCGCCGTTGCGTGACAAAAATTCCTTCACGAGCATCAGTCCCAGTCCCGTGCCGGCCTCGCCTATCGTTCCGCGCGTACTATAATAGTTCGCCTCCCTCAGCCGCTTCAACCCTTCTTCGCTGATACCCGTGCCGGTATCCTGTACGACGACCTCGATATGCGAACGCATCTCGCGCGCATCGATAAAGATCGAACCTTCCTCCGGCGTGAACTTGATCGCATTCGATAAAAGATTGCGCAGGACGAGGTTGATCATGTCCTTGTCGGCATACACATACACGGGTCGCTGGATCTTGCTGTCGATATAGATCTTTTTGGCGTCCGCCTGCAAACGCAGCAATTGAAGCACTTCGCCCGTGATCCCCGCGATGTCCAGCAGCTGGGGTTTGACCGATTCCGCCTGCATCTGGCTCTTGGCCCATTGCAGCAGGTTCTCCATCAGACCCGTCGTATAGGTCAGCTCGTTGACCACCTCGGGGATCAATAGCTTGATCTCATCCCCCGGCAGATCGTACAGCTGGACGTTACGGAAAAGAGTGCGCAGGGCATACAGCGGAGACTTGAGGTCGTGCGCTATGATGGAGAAAAGCTTGTTCTTGAGCGTATTCAGCTCGGTCAGCTGTTGCGTCTGCTGCTCCAGCAGTACCGCTTTTCCGCTGATATCCGCTTTCTGACGCAGGATCTTGAGATTGCTGCGGCGCAACTGCCAGTTCTTGTCGCGCGTCTGGTTCTGATAACGGGAATTCTCGTTCTTGATCATCAGCAGCCCGTAAAAGATCAGGAACAGCGCCAGCACGTGATTGAAAAGGTATAGAAAGAAATTGTGATCCTCCAGCCTGTAGTCGTACTCCCTCCAAACCGCCACGATCAGGAAATAGCAGGTCATCGATAGCGTGAAGGCGCCGATGATGTTGTAGATATTCTTCAGGAAGAACACGGACAGCACGCCATAGAGGACGAAAAAGAATTCGATCCCGGCGTCGATGTGCTCGAAATAGGTCAGCAGCGTCATCAGGGGATATAAGGTAAAATAGAGGATGCGTGCCACCTCATATTTTTCGTGCCGGACGAGCACCAGTACCGTGAGACTTATAAAAGCGGGAGAACAGGCCGCAACCCATACGGAAGGAGGGAAATGACCCCTGCTGAACAGACCGATGACGGGGATCACGATGCCTGCCAGGATGCCCATGAAATTCATGAAATTGAAAAGGCCCAGTTTCCTTTTTTCGTAGCTTCCCAGGGAGGGTCTGTAACCGATGTTCCAGATGTACTCCCGGAGATGAAAAAAGTTTTGCGCTGCCTTGTTCATGGTCGGAGCCTTAGGTTTAGTTTTGAAGGTTGCAAACAGTGTACGATGCGATGCCCGGCAAAATCGTTATAGCTACAAGACAGATAATAAACGTACGAAATACACTTTTATTTGGATTCGAAAATAATAGAATTTTTGTTCCAAATAAAACCACTACACATGATGTTTTTAGCTAAACTGTTCGGAAAGCCAGGGACAACCGCGGACGCCCGGGTGCCGCTGCCGTCCCGGGGATCGTTTAGACCCCGACTTCGACTTTCCGCCCCCCGGATACCCCTATACTCCTGGTTTCCTGCCCCCCGGGGTGCTCCTGGCCGACCGCACCCTCGCCTTATTAAATACATGCAATCCCTTATTCGTCCCTTTCCGGAGCACCTTCCGCTGCTCGTCCGGGAGATGGTTCATCTCCTGGCAGGCCGGGCTGCAGCAACCTTCATATTTTTCCGCGCAGGCCGCGCATTGGATGAACAGCAAATGACACCCTTCATTACGGCAATTGGTATGCGTATCCGCCGGCTCACCGCATTGGTGACACCGGGCGATGATCTCCCCGCTGATACGCTCGCCCATCCGGTCGTCGAACACGAAATTCTTGCCCCGGAACTTGTTTTCCAGCCCTTGCTCCTTTACCGTATTGGCGTAGTGGATGATGCCCCCTTCGAGATGGAATACATTGGTAAAACCCTTGTACAGCAGGTAAGCGCTGGCCTTCTCGCAACGGATGCCCCCCGTGCAGTACAGGATGACGGGATGATCCTTTTTGTCTTTCAGCATCTCGGCGGACATAGGCAGCTGCTCGCGGAAAGTATCGGACGGCACTTCGATGGCTCCGTCGAAATGTCCTACTTCGAACTCATAATGATTGCGCATATCCACTACCGTTGTATCGGGGTCGTCGGTCAGCCGGTTGAAGGCTGCCGCGTCGACATATTGCCCCTTCCGGCGCATATCGAAACCCGGGTCTCCGATACCGTCGGCGACGATCTTCTCCCGCACCTTGATCTTCAGCACCCAAAAAGACTTGCCGTCGTCATCGACGGCTATGTTGAGCCGCAACCCTTCCAGTCCTTGCACCGAATCGAGCCACCGTTGAAGGTCCCCGCACTTCGACGCCGGTACGCTGATCTGGGCGTTGATGCCTTCGGCGGCCACATAAATCCGACCGAAAACGGATAGTCCGGATAACCCGGCATATAATTCATCCCGGAAGACCCGGGGATCGGGTATGGGAAAATAACGATAGAAAGATATCGTCGTGCGAGGTTCCTTTTCCTTTGATAAGCGCTCTTTCAGCTCCCTCTGGGAGACACGGTTATGCAAAACAGGCATGTGCAAATTTACGCAAATTCACCGACCTCCGGGCGCCCGGCGCACAGCCCGCCCGCACCGTCACCTGCCCCCCGAAGCCGGCGCCCGGCGCATCCCATCCCCCAACAGTCCTCCCATCCCTATGCGCACACCCGTTTGAAAATAGCTGCCCTCGCGCCAGGACGTCAGGATATCGACCCGGAATATCTTGAAGATATTCTCCAACCCCCAGCTCATCTCTTCGAAGTTGCTGGCGCCATTGGCATAAAAGACGTTGAACCCGCCCACCAGGTTCCAGTTCAACCGCCGGAACAAGGGTATTTTGTTGGTCAGCAGTCCGTTGAAATGGTGCTCGGTATAGCCTGCCCCATAGAGACTCGCCGTATTGCTGTACGCATAATAAGGCGCCATCTGCAGACTATGGAGATAGTCGCCGGCGACGATGGTCTGGTTGCCATTGAAATGCGCATAGTCCTGCAGGTATACGGCGCCGGTATTGAGGAAGCCCCCCGCGACCAGCCGGTACTTGAACTGACCCAGCAATTTCAGATTGATGTCGTCCCTGACGGAGAATTGCCATTTATCGAAATTGACGCTGCTGCCCATCACCCCGTCCCATCCCTTCGTATACCGGAGACTCAGCGTAGGATATTTCGACCCGAGTGACACCTTCCGGTCGGGGAATTCGATGAAATGCCGGCCCGGCTGATATTCCAGCTCCACGCTCGTGACCACCGCACGATGCCGGGGAAAGGACGTATCCAATCTTTCGACCGGGTAGTTGGGAGTGAATGATTGCTTGGCGGTAGAGGCCCAGGTATAAAGAGTAGTATTGGACACGGGTATCCTGTCCTCCCATCCTGCACGCACACTCATCCGCAGTCCGTTGTCCCATCGGGTGTCCGACCCCAGCTGTACGAAATATTTTTCATATTCCTTCAGAAAGTTATCTCCTCCCAGCAATGTATAAGCGTCGTTGACCGTCTCGGAGATCGGTTCACTGGCATCGAATTGCTCCACCCGTTTTCCGCCCGCCAGGGTCCAGGTCTGTCGCGAAGAGCTGATACTCTCTTCTTCCCGGACGAATTTCCGCCTTCGCAACGTCAATATCCCCCAGGGGTTCAACCGGGTATTGTGAAATCCATACCGGATATGCGGCGCCAGTTCCAGCTCACCCAACCCGCCCAGCCTTTTACTCACCGATCCGCTCACCGTCCAGTTGATCCCTTCTACCGTATTGTAATGAAAACCCGAGAACAGGGGACTCAGCGAATAACGCAGCGGTGCCGGTGCCCGGAAATTACTCCGGTTGAACCCGGTCAGAAAGTCCATCGCCTTGATATGTCCCTGTTTTCGCAACAACGAATCCCGGTTCTTCCTGGTTCCCATGGAATCGGGATTGTACCGGTAAATACTGTCCCTGATCGTGTAATTGATCTTTTCGTCCGGCTCCAGCGGGAGAGGCCGGATGCTGTCCCAATAGGTCCGGGTCCGCTTGTTCCCCGCGGTGTCATATCTTATCAGGACATTGTTGAAGAACTTCCGTTTGAATTTCGGTTGGATGTCATAGTTGTTATAGATGTTGAGGAAGTTGCCCACCGCGTCGACACCAAGGATATTGAAGGTGAAATAAACAACCTGGTTCTTTACCTGCCAGACATCGCCGCCCGAGCCGCTCCCCGCCGACCCGCCCCCGCCTCCCGTCACGGGAGCATGCAGCTGTTTTATCTCGAGCGTATCCAGCAGCTGAAGCTGCGACTCCTTTACCAGCAGCAGGTCCAGGCTATGGATACGCCAATCTCCCTCCACGATATCGATCTTCCCGCTGAACAGCGGCTCGAATTTGCGCCGAGGTATCACCTGTATCTCGTTGATCTCCTTCCCGTCTTCGAACCAGCTGCCCAGGAATTTATACCGGTAATATCCCAGCGCGCCGTCGGCGATAGGCGATACGAAACCCCTCGGGCTCAGATTGCCCAGCACGGCGACATTATTATCATAGAAGTTGATGAAGGTAGGAAGGGTAAAGCCATACCCGTTGCTGCCGCTTTGTCTGCCAGACAAGACCTCCATCTTTATTTTGTTGGGACGCCGGAAGAACACTTTGGTCAGTGATTCGGACAAAAAGATGATCCCTTTGCCGGCAGAATCGACGCCCATATCTTTTTTGTCCTGCTGTTCCACCTTCTGTCCCAGTATCCTGTCCGGAAGATGGCGGGTCTTCATC
>DASYSV010000020.1:0-4262 GCA_036010185.1 Puia sp. | reverse complement strand
CGTCCCCGACCGTCTTTTTCCAGGCATCGCTGAAATCGTTTTTGGAAGCATCCCAGGCAGTGGGTCCCATCGCGGTATGACCGCTGATCATTTTCAGACCGAGACCATCGAGCAGGTCCTTGAATGCCTTGGGCTCATATCCGTAGAACTTGCCATTTCCATAGCCGGCATGCTCGACGTAGCGATAACCCATTGCGGCCACCTGCTTCAACGTGCCGGCCGGATCTTTATTCATGTCGTCCCGTACGCTGTACAACTGGAGTCCGAGGATCTCTTTTTTATAGAAGGCGAAGGATTCGCCGGGCAGCAGGCCGGCGGCGGCGACGGCCAAAGCGCTGTTTTGAAGAAAAGCTCTGCGGGTGTAGCCCATGTGCATTCGAATTGATGGATGAATGTAATGAATTTTATGGAATTCCTGTTTTTTGCTATCTTAACCCTCATCCAATGACGACATCCATGATCCGAAACCTGCTTTTGCCGGCGTTGATCGCCACGGCCTTCTGCCTGCCGGCCCACGGACAATCAGATTCCATGGGTATGCCCTGTATGGAGAAAGCCGAACGGCTGCTCGACGAAGCCCTTACCTTCATGGAAAAGAACTACTACCGGAAGGACGAGATCTCCTGGCCGGAGTTCAGGGACAGGGCTCGTCAGGAGCTGCGTACCGCCGGCAACTGCGAAGACGCCTACGCCTCCATCAGCTGGTGTTTCCGGCAGCTGAACGAACCCCATAGCTTTGTCATGGCTCCCGACAAGGCAGCCCGCTATAACGGCGAAGCAGCGTCCTCTACGGCGCTATCTGCGCTGGTGGGTCAGATCCGGGGTGAATGGTTGCAGGATAGCATCGGCTATCTGACCGTTCCATGGGTGTCAACCGACGATTCGCTCCTCTGCGAACGCATTGCAGACAGCATGCAGTCCGTCATCGCTCGTCTGGATTCCAGGGGCATCGCCCGATGGATCATCGACCTCCGCCAAAATTCGGGTGGCAACTGCTGGCCGATGCTCACCGGCATCGGCCCCTTGCTCGGTGATGGGGTCTACGGCTATTTCGTCTCCGGAGACGAACGGGTACCCATCGCCTATCGTGAAGGTTCGGCCTTACAGGGCCGTCACGTCCGCTGCAGGGTGAGCAATCAGGGCTACCGGACGCAAAAAGACCGTAAATATATCGTCATATTGACGGGTCCCGGCACCGTCAGCGCCGGAGAGACCGTCGCCCTGGCATTCAAAGGACGATCGCTTACCTATTTCATCGGTCAGCCAACCGCAGGACTTACTACCGCCAATGCCACCTATCCGCTGTCGGATCGGTCTATGCTCGTCCTGACCATCTGCCAGGAAGCCGACTGTACGGGCCGCGTCTGTCAGGGACGCATCCGCCCCGATATGCTCGTTCCCCCCGCCGCCGGTAATACTTCTCCCGACCCAGGGAACGATCCGGTGAAAGAAGCCGCCGTTAGTTGGCTTACAACCACTAACTTCAGCGAAAAATAGTCTATGATCTCTACCGCATTTCGCGCCGTCCTTTTCGGGACGATCGCGGGCGCAATACTTTCCTGCAACCAGGGCGGCGACAAGACCGGCGATGAAGGAATTCAGGCCTTCAACAAGGATACGCTGGCATCCGACATCAAAACCCTCGCTTCCGACGACTTCCAGGGACGCCGTCCTTTTACGCCCGGCGAGACCAAAACGATCGATTACCTGGTGAACGCCTACTCCCGCCTGGGTCTCGAACCGGGCAACGGCAACGGCTACACGCAGGACGTGCCCCTCGTGGAGATCAGCCCGTCCGCGCCTCCCGTGCTGGAAGTACATTCCCCCAAAGGCGCCGTACACCTGCAGAACATGACCGACTTCGTTTGCTGGACGGAAAGGCCCGACACCGTCGATGCCGTGGACAAAAGCGACATCGTATTCGCCGGGTTCGGCGTCGTCGCCCCGGAATATAACTGGAATGACTATGCGGGGCTGGACGTGAAAGGGAAAACCGTCATCGTCATGGTGAACGATCCGGGCTTCTACGATTCGACCCTCTTCAAAGGACATACCATGACCTACTACGGCCGATGGACCTATAAATATGAAGAAGCGGCCCGGCAAGGCGCGAAGGCCTGTCTGATCATCCACAACACGGCGGCGGCGTCCTATCCGTTCAGCGTCGTACAAAGCAGCAATGGCGGCGTCAAGCTGCATCTCGACACGCGCTCGGCTCCCGCATATCAGCTGGCGCTGCAGGGCTGGATCACGGAAGATGCCGCAAAACGGATCTTCGCGGCCGCGGGAAAAGACAGCAGCCTGTTAAAGGCTGCTCAACACCGGGGTTTCAAACCGACCCCGCTGGATCTTACACTGTCCGGTTCGGTGCGGGTAAAAGAAGTGTACAATATGTCGCACAATGTCATCGGGAAGATCACCGGCAGCAAATACCCGGATGAATACGTCATCTTCTCCGCCCACTGGGACCACCTGGGGATCGGTAAGCCCGACGCAAACGGCGACTCCATCTATAATGGCGCAGCGGACAACGCATCCGGCACAGCGTCGCTGCTGCAGATCGCCCGGGCCTTCAAAAGCCTGCCCGACAAACCGGAGCGAACGGTCATTTTCCTATCGGTGACGGCGGAAGAACAAGGGCTGCTCGGTTCTGCCTGGTACGGCCAGCATCCGGTATATCCCCTCGCAAAAACAGTGGCCGATCTCAACATCGACGTGATCAATACCTACGGCCCCACCAAAGACATCACGTACAGCGGCAACGGTCAATCCACCCTTGAGGATGACCTGGCTCAGGAGGTGAAGGCCAAAGGCCGGTATATCGCGCCGGAAGATCATCCCGAAGCCGGTCACTATTTCCGTTCGGACCACTTCAGCTTTGCCCGCGCGGGCGTTCCTTCGCTGACGGCCGACGGCGGCGTCGATGACGTGAACAAAGGTGTGGCCTACGGCAAACAGAAACATGACGAATACACCGCCAATCGCTATCATCAGCCTTCGGATCAATACGACTCCACCTGGAACCTCGACGGCGGTATGCAGGATATCGAACTGGTCTATAACGTTGGGAAGAGATTGTCGTTCAGCCACGAATGGCCGGAATGGAAATCGGGTTCGGAATTCAAAGCCATCCGCGACAAATCGGCCGCCGAAAGGAAATAAAACCCGCACCCGAACCGCCGCAACCGCAAATAAAATTTGTTTGCTGTTTAGCTAAACCTTTAAATTCGTCACCTCAATCGCATAAAGAAATGGGAGATCTCCAGATAAAAAAACAAGCGAAGAAATACGACGCAGTGATAGTGGGCTCCGGCGCTGGCGGCGGCATGGCGGCATATGTGCTCGCCCAGGCGGGGTTAAAAGTATGTCTGCTTGAAGCAGGCCCGATGTTCGACCCGAAAAAAGACAGCAATCAATTGAAAAATCCCTGGGACTCACCCCGGCGCGGCGCGGGTACGAAGTTCCGGCCGTTCGGCGATTTCGACGGCTGCTACTGGGGATGGGAAGTCGAGGGAGAGCCCTACACGCAAACCGGGAACAAGGGCACCACCGCCTGGGAGTGGTGGCGCGCCCGTATGCTTGGCGGCCGGACCAATCACTGGGGCCGTATCTCGCTTCGTTTCGGTCCGAAAGACTTCAAACGCAAAAGCATCGACGGACTTGGCGATGACTGGCCCATCGGTTATGAGGATATCAAACCCTACTACGACAAAATAGACCGCTTGCTTGGAGTCTTCGGCACTAACGAAGGACTGGAGAACGATCCCGACGGCATCTTTCTTCCGCCGCCCAAACCGCGGCTGCACGAACTAATGCTCAAAAAAGCCGGCGCCAGCGTGGGAGTGCCCATCATCCCTTCGCGTCTTTCGATCCTGACCAAAGTGACCAAAGACATGGATCCTTCCAGAGGACAATGCTTCTTCTGCGCGCAATGCGGACGCAGCTGCAAGGTATACGGCGATTTCTCGTCGTCGTCCTGTCTCGTAATTCCCGCAATAAAGACCGGTAATGTGGATCTGGTGACCAATGCCATGGCGCGCGAAGTGCTCACCGACAGGGAGGGATTGGCTACGGGCGTATCCTATGTACACAAAGACGATATGCAGGAATACCAGGTCTTCGGAAGGACTGTGATCCTGGCGGCCAGTGCCTGTGAAAGCTCCCGGCTTCTTCTCAATTCCAAATCCGCGCGCCATCCCAACGGTCTGGCCAACGGCAGCGACGTTGTCGGAAGATATCTCCACGATTCCACCGGCGCGGAT